>JAIRSR010000175.1 GCA_031255355.1 Clostridiales bacterium | reverse complement strand
CAAAACAGGGTCTGTCGTCACGGTGGAGTTGACGGCGACGCGTGTGAATACCAACGGGATTCCGTCGTCAGTGACCGGGATTTTGGCGGCGTATGAGGGCGGTGCGCGATTGAGCGGCGTTGACGTTGGCGGCGTGTTCGACCTCGCAAGCCTTACGGCGGTGGGCGCGTCCCAAACGGTTACTTTGACGGCAGACCTCGCGGGGTTGACCGCTCCGTCTGTAAGCCTGTTCATTTGGAATATGGACAATTTGGCTCCGTCGGGCGGGAAGCAAGAAATTACGATACCTTAAAGGCGGTGTTTTGTTTGAGGAAGGTTGCCTCCGTTTTCTTAGCGTTATCCATAATATTGATGTGTGTATCAGCGGTTTTTGCCGCTGATACTGTTCTTGACGAGCAAGTCACGGTTCCCGCTCCGCAAGCGGAAAGCGGCTTCGCGGACGCGAACGCGGAAAAGGCGTTCCTTGTACTTTCGGGCTACGGCATTGTAAAGGGGTATGAGGACGGCACAATCCGCCCGGACGAAAGTGTGACCCGCGCCGAATTTACCGCCATGCTATGCCGCGTCCTCGGCGTTGACCTCGCGGGCGGCGGCGTTCCGAAGTTTCACGACGTACCGCGCGGGCATTGGGCGTATGACAACATCAGCGCGGCGTTTGATTTAGAGATTATCAACGGCGTGGGCGGCGGCGCGTTCGCACCTGAGGAAACGGTGACCTATACGCACGCTTACAAAATGCTCACCGCCGCGCTTGGCTACACCAACGCCGCGGAAGCGGCGGGAGGGTACCCGAGCGGCTATTTGATGACCGCGTTTGATTTGGGCTTGCGGAAAAACGTGAGCGCGGCGGGTGAAAACGCTTCGCGCGGGGATTTGTTCATCATGCTGTACAACGCGTTGTCGGTGGATTTGATGCTTGCCACCACGACGGACGGCACAGGCTCACAGGTGTTTCGGGAACGCACTTTGCTGCGCGGTTTGCGCGGCGGCACGGGGCTTCGTCTGATCGAGGGCGTTGTGAACACGGTAGGTTTGTCCTCTATGGTGGGCGTTTCCACGCTGCGCGGCAACCAAGTTGAAATTGACGGCATGGTGTGTGAAAGTGAATTGCGGCTCAACCCTTACGCGTACCTCGGGCGTAGCGTAATCGCGTTCGCGGAGGAGCGTGACGGAGAGGCTGACCAATTGCGGCTGGTATCCGCGTCGCTTACGCCCGGGCAGAACGCGGTGACGCTGTTTGACGCCGCCGATATAGAATCCTACGCCGCGTACCGCTACAAAATCGATACCGAAGCGGGGCGGGAAACGATTTTGATCGACCCCGCCGCCTGCTTGATTTACAACGGCGCGGGGGTCGCGGAAGTGACCGCCGAAAGTTTCGCGGCGCGGAACGGCACGGTACAGTTGATCGACAACAACCGCGACGGCGATGTTGACGTGGTGTTTATTACGGAATATCAAAGTTATGTGGTGCGTCACACCGACGCGGCGAATCGAATGCTGTATTTTCGCGGGGATCACGTGATTTCACAGCAGTCCATGGAAATTCGGGACGACGACGCGCGGCGCGGCTATTACTTTATCGACCGCAAGGGCGGGACGGAGTTCCTCGACGCTTCCGGCGCGGCGGGCTTGATTCAATCGGCGGCGCGGTGGAAAGAGGAGGACTTCGCGCGGTTCGCCGAGGGCGACGTGGTGACGGTGCTGTGGGACGAGGCGCAAAACGCCACCGTTCTGATTCTTTCGGACAATACCGTCGTCGGGCGCGTGACAGAAGTGGATTATACCTCCGGCGGGATCGCGGTGGACGGCTTGCCGTACCGCCTGTTCAAGTACAGCGAGGGCGCGTACTCTGTCGCGTATGACGATTTACGGACGCGGTATGATATTACCTATTATATCGACGTGTTCGGCACGGTGGTGGGCGTGGACACAACAGAGGTCAAGCGGGAAACGCCCACGGAGGAGACTGCCGCCGCGCACGGCTACGCGTACATCTTGAAAGCGCGGCAGCGGGGGACGCTGGGACCGGTGGAAATTCAGTTTATCGAGGGCGTAAAAGCGGAGGAAAAAGCATCGGAACTCTATATGAATGACGATTTGGAAATCGCGGAGCGCACCTTTGACGCGGACATAATCAAGGCAAAGCCGCTCCGCGCCGTCCAAGCGGTGAGCAACGTCTACGTCAACGGCGCAAGGACGAACAACGCCGCAGACATTCCGACGGATACCGTTGCGGAATATTGGATGAACGCGGACGGCAAACTGACGCGGATCGACGCGCTGGACGAGGCAGACTTCCTTGACAGGTATTACAACAGGGCGTTGCGGAGTTTCTCTAACAGGCGGCCGAACGGCGCGTTTTTAGCGGACGAGGACACCCTTTACTTTGTCGTTTCGACCACGGCGGTAACGCCGGAGGATTACGAGGTGGAATTTAGCATGGCAAACGGCGGGCTGTTCACAATCGGCGCGGCGGGGACGAAGTTGTTATTTTCCAACGGCATACCGGTTGCGTTGACGGCGGTCATACGCACACCCACGCGCGGACATCAGCACGGCGTGATTACCGACACGACCCCCGCGACGATCGTTACCAAAACGACGGCGGCGGTGGACGCGGAGGGGGAAGTCGTGCGCAAAATTTACGGTCATACCGACGGCATGGCAAGGGAATACCTGTTCCGCAGCGATACGGCTTCGGACGTTATGGAGGGCTTGCAAACGGGCGACCTCGCGCAACTTTCCATCGACGCGGACGGCAAGGTGGACGGCTATCGGAAAATCGTATCGCTTGCCGCTTTGGACGCGGAAACGCCGTGGTTCCGCGCGGAGGCGCGGGGCAAGTTCGAGCGGGTGTTCGGCATTGTCTACGATACGGAGGAAGCGTTGCTCGACGATACGCGCAACCGCCTTTATACGCGGCTTAGCGTGGCGTACCAAGAGGATTACGGCAACATCACGCATTATAAAATCGCGGGCGCGTTGAAACGGAATTTTTATGTTTACGACACGACACAGCAGGAACCGACGGCGCGGCTCGCGAATTTCTATGACGCAATCGGTGTGATGAACGGCGCGGACAACGCCGCGCTTGTGTTTGTGCGTCTTAGGTTCGGCGAACCGCAAACAATCGTGCTTTTGAAGCGATAGGCGGTAGGAAGGAGGGACGTTTATGAAAAAGTTATGTTCAGCGGTGGTTGTAATAGCGTTGTTGGCGGGTACCGCCGTGTTTCCGTCAGCGGTGAGCGCGGCGGCGGGTGCGCTTGATTTGCGGTTTACCGCACCGTATCCGTATACCGACGGTGAGGAGTTCCCCACAAACTTCAACAGCGCGGCGATCCCCTTT
>JAIRSR010000171.1 GCA_031255355.1 Clostridiales bacterium | reverse complement strand
CGGATAACGCCGCATGGGGAAGTTAAACAGATAGTTCGATATGTAATTTTCTATCGTGCTGATGTGTACCGCGCGGCCCTTGTTGGAAAGTACGCAATGCCCCTCGCACTGCCGCTCGTGGCTGCAAACGTAGGAGCATACCAGCGACAGCGGATTGTTCTCGAACAGCATTTGCCCCGCTTCCTTAATCCCGCCGTCCAAAAGCGTTTTAATCATGCGCGGGATATTCGTGCCGATGGGACAGCCCTTGATACAACCGGGATTTTTGCAGGACAGACATCGTTTCGCCTCGTCTATAATATGAAACGCCATATGTAAAACCCGACCTTTCCTGATTCCGTTCCTCTTAATTATACAGGCGATTATGTTTTTTTGTCAACAATTGATAATACTTTCACATGGAACCTCATTTTTCGCAAGCCGTCCTTTGTCAAACGGATTACCACACCGCTCAGGCAAATCAGACCAATCATATTCGGTACCGCCATAAGCCCGTTCAACGCGTCGGAAAGTTCCCACACCAAGTGCGGCGCGGTGATCGCGCCCAGCGCGGCGGCGGCGACAAAGGCGGTCAAGTAATAGTTGTTGCACCGTTCGCCAAAGAGGTACGCCGCGCATTTTTTGCCGTAAAACGACCACGCCAAAATGGACGCGAACGCGAATACCGCGAGGGAGACCGCTATGACGTACTTCCCCGCGCCGCGCAAGACGGTGTCAAACGCCGCAATGGTCAGCGATACGCCGGTTAGCCCGCTCGTCCACACATCGGTAGACAGAATCGCGAACGCGGTCACGGAACACATCACAACGGTATCGAAAAACACCTCGAAAATTCCCCACAGACCTTGCCGCGCGGGGTGGTCTGTTTCTGCGGCGGCATGCGCTATGGACGCACTGCCCAGCCCCGCCTCGTTGGTGAAAATCCCGCGTGAAATCCCCTTTTGCACCGCAACGGAAACCGCCGCCCCCGCGAAGCCGCCGATCGGCGCGGCGGGTGTGAACGCGCCGGAAAGAATCAACGCCGCCGCTCGCGGCAGGGCGTGCCAGCGGCATAGTATGACGAGCAGCGCGGAAAGTGTATACAACACCGACATAAACGGGATCACTTTTTCGGTCACGGACGCGATATTTTTAATCCCCCCGACGACGGTCAATCCCACGATTGCCGCTAAACAAATGCCCGTATACAGCGGCGGTACGCCGAACGCGTCACTGACGGCGGCGGATACGGCGTTCGCCTGCACCAGGTTCCCCACGCCGAACGACGCCGCTACCCCCAAAAAGGCATACGCGGCGGCAAGCCGCTTCATGCGCAAGCCCTCGCCAATGTAGATCATAGGGCCGCCGAGCCATTCCCCGCGCGCGTCCCGCCGTCTATACCGAATCGCCAAGACGATTTCGGCGTATTTCGTCATCATGCCGAACAGCGCGGAAAACCACATCCAAAACACCGCGCCCGGTCCCGCTATGGTAATCGCGGCGGCGACCCCCGCGATATTGCCTGTGCCGAGCGTCCCGCCCAACGCGGTGGATAACGCTTGAAACGGCGTAATCCCGCCTTTGGACGCTTTCGCCCCGCCCGAACGGAACGCCTTGCCGACCGTTTCACGGAGAACGGATTTTAGTTTGAACACTTGAATAAACCCTGTACGGACGGAAAAATAAAAGCCCGTGCCAAGCAATACCGCCAGCATAAACGGACTCCAGATGAAACTGTTCATTCGTGCTATGGCGAACTCCGCCGCCGCAACCGCACCGCGCATATTTGGCTTCCTCCGAAAAGGCGCGGAGGCTTTCACTCCAAAAACCTCCGCCGCCGTATGATGTAGTATATGCGCGGAAACAATATGTTATGCGGCAACTTCATTCTTGCCGCCCTTGTGGATTACACTCAAGGAGTAGGAGAGCGCGAACCCCGCAATCAGCAAAACGACGCATACAAAATGCTTTACGTCAAATGTAAACCCGGGAAATATCGGAATCACCGACCCGGCGACAAAGCCCAACACGGTATAATAGGTATAACCATACGCCTTTTTGAACAGAAAACTAATGAACTTCGCGAAAATGACAATGCTCAGAACAAAGCCCGCGCCCATAGGAATCAACAGGGGGAGGTCCAGCCGCGATATACTTTCCAATACCGTTTCATACGCGCCCAAATACATCAGGACAAAGGACGCGCTAACCCCCGGGATAATCGTGCCGAACCCTAAAATCGCGCCGTAAACCATAAGTAAAAGGATTCCCGGGTTTCCGCGGCGAACCGCGCTGACCGCGCCGTTGTCCAGCGCGGTGAGGTACAGCGTCAGCAGGAACGCCGCAGCGAGCGGAAAGAGATACCGCCGCCGAAAGCCCTTTGCGTTCGCCTGCCGCGCCACCGCGGGAAAGGTGCCGAGAATCAGTCCGATAAACAGGTATTTGACTTGCGCGTTATAATTTTCAAAAAGCACGCCCATGACTCTGCTGAAGCCGAGCACCCCAACCGCGCCGCCTAACGCTATGGGCAGGAAAAACACAAAATTTTCCTTAAAATTTTCCCGAATTTCCCGCCATACGTTCGCGATTAGCCCGGTAATCCGCTCGTACAGCCCGAAGATGACCGCCAACGAACCGCCGCTCACCCCGGGCGTAATCGCGCCGATTCCGATACACAACCCTTTCAAAAAACTTACAATAAATTTCATTTCGTCCTCCTTATCGCGCCTGATTGCGCGTAATCACCACTTTAGGCGTATCCTAACCCCCTCGCGCGAGCAGCGCGATGGTTTTAGGACAGGTCTATTATACTACAAAAAAATGAATATCACAAGGGATAATAAACGATAAAACAAAAAAACAAATTACTTCTTATGTCCCGCGCGGAATTTTAGCAATACGCCTTAAAATTTTTCATATTTCAAGCGATATTACAAAAAAATCGCGTAATAATTAAATTTTTTGAAAATTATACTTGACATTTTTCAAAAAATGTATTATCATAGTACTATACTTCCGGAAGAAGTTGCAACGCGGCAAAGCGGTAACACGCTCTAACCGAATAAAATTTCAAGACAAAGGGGTCGTGATACGTTTTGTATCGTTGCCCTTATTTTTTTTAGCAAAGGAGAATGAACATGAATAACGGAGATGTCGCGTGGATTTTAACCTCATCAGCGTTGGTATTTATTATGACCCCGGGCCTGGCGTTTTTTTACGGGGGGCTTGTCAAACGGAAAAACATCATTAACACCATTATGTCGTCTGCGGTGCTTATGGGGCTTGGCTCTATTTTGTGGGTGCTGGTTGGGTTTTCGCTGTCGTTCAGCGGGGATCACGGCGGCGTAATCGGCGATTTGCAATGGTTCGGTCTGAACTTCGACGGCTTCACCGATATGACGTTGCCGTACCCGAATACTATGGCGTTCGCAATCTTTCAAATGATGTTCGCAATCATCACGCCCGCACTGATTTCGGGCGCGGTCGCCGAACGGATGAAATTTTCCTCCCTTGTGATTTTCACGACCATTTGGTCACTGATTGTGTACTACCCCCTCGCGCATATGGTGTGGGGCGGCGGGTACCTATTCGCGATTGGCTCTATTGACTTCGCGGGGGGCAA
>JAIRSR010000072.1 GCA_031255355.1 Clostridiales bacterium | reverse complement strand
TCCGATACCCCTCCGATTTGTTTTTTACCGCTTCATACTGCGGTATTTGTTCGGCGTTACGCCCATGATTTTTTTGAAAATCCGTATATAAGTATTTGTATTGATGTAGCCCACTTTTTCAGAAATATCGTTGATGCTGTACTCCGTTGTCAACAGCAGTTCCGTGGACTTATCCACGCGCAATTTGTTGATATACTCTAACATTCCAATGCCCGTCTTTTCCTTGAACCGATTAGAAAGGTAGGCAAGGTGACAGTTGAAATGCCCCGCGATTTTGGAAACGCTTAGGTTGTGGTCGCTGTAGACCTCCTCGATATAATCCGACACCATTCCTGTGAAAAAATCACCCGGCTTGCTCTGTTGATCCTCACAAATGCGCCGCGCCGCCGCAACAATGAGTTTTTTGATATTTTCCGGATTTTTCGCGTTAAACACAGCCTCTAAAAAGTCATTTTCGTTAAAGACGCTTTCGTCGATTTCCGCTTCACTGCCAAACCGAATGAGCGTCGCGGCAATATCATACGCCATACACTGCACCCGCTTAATATCCTGTAGCCGCCGCTCGTCCTCGAACTCCAAAACGTCGTGAATCAACCCGACCGCGCGGGCGCAATCCCCCGATTTCAGCAAATTGCTCAACAACCGCTCCCGCTCATGCGTATAGCCGTACCGCACGTCCTCTTGGATATCGATGTCGTCCGGCGTGATAATCAACTCTTCCCCAAGAACGTATTTATATTCCGCGATTTCCAACGCCTGCCTGTACACCGCTTGAATCTCGTGAAGCCCCATGCCGATATTGCTTATGGTAATCGTCGTGCTGATACTCAATTGCTGCTTCAAAAACGTCTGTATGAACTTGCAGTTTTCCGTCAGAATTTCCTTTGCCGCTTCCAAATTTTCCGGCGCGATAGACACCAACAACGCCGCCGTTTCCTCCATATCGGCAAAATACGCCTTGTTCCCCTTTTCCGCGAAGACTTCCTCTGAAACATTTTTAATCGCGAACCGCGCCAAATCGCCGCCGTCCAACGCGCCGCGGCTGCCGCCCGCGCCGGAAAAGTCTTTGTAATCCTCCACGATAATCACTACCGCCGCGAAGTAATCACTTAAAAACGTGAGCCTGTCCGCTTCCGCTAAGCCGTTTTGCACGTCCTCGAACACCTCCTGCCGCCCCCGCAAAAGACGGCTGACATTGAGCATGGTAAACTGATTTTTCTGCTTAAACAAAAGCCTGTCCCGCTCTTGATTCTCTCGAATCATTTTATCTATCAAATAATTGATGGTCGCGATTTCGTTGGTAGAGGAGATTTCCCCGCGAAACCGGCGCAGTCGGGTGACGATTCTGTCTATCACGGTATAATTTTTCTTGGTCAGCCGCCGCAACAGCCATACGCAGAAAAAACTGCTGATTAAAATCACGCCGCCGTAGACGAGGGGGATAAACGAATCTTGAAAAACGTCATACAGCCGTACCGCCGCGACGAACCGAAACCCTAATTTTTCCGAGGTTTCATAACTTACCATGTACCGCTTTTTGCCGATTTCAAAAATTTCGTTGTTTTTACTTTTGTAAAGCGCGGGAAGCGTTTCTTTGTCCAAATTCCCCGAGGTATACACCCACTCCCCCGAATCGTCGTAAATCATCAGATACGTTTCACTAAGTTCCCCGCCGTGGTCGATCGCGTCCGCGTTCTGCACCGCGACCACGGAATAAGCCGCGCCGCCTGTTTTCTGAATCAGCGTCGTATGTAAAAAACGCCGTGATTCCGCGCCGTTTTTGTCGCGGAAAGCAAGGGAGTACAACTCGTACTTCACCTCCGCCTTTTTTTGCACCGCTTCTTTCCATTGGGTGAAACTCATGCTGCCGTCCGCGTAGTGCTTGCTCCAATACTTATACGGCGCGTAGTAGCCGTCCGACGTTACGATCACGTCGCTGTTGCTTAAATAAATAAAGATAATATCCTTAGAATCCGTCTGGGACAGATACGCGTCTATACTTTCCGAAAGTGTTCTGACGATATTTTTATTGTACGCGCTTTGAACGTCCGTCAACGCCTCCGCAAGCGTTACCGCCTCACTTCGCTTAAAGTAATTCGCCGCCACGGTATTTGCCTCCGCTTCTGCCTCCACCTTTTGGACGACGTTGGTCATTTGCAGATACCCTTTATCGATACGTTCCTTGTTAATCGACGACCGCATGTGAAACCACAGCGCGACGCAAATGAAAATCGGAACGCAAAGCACCAACAAATAGGACAGAAACCATTTGTTTTTTGTATCGATCTCAATTGACCTGAATATCCCCACAATCCCCCTGCCCCCTCCCCATAGATGATAGCATGATATATTTGTGAATGCAATCGCTAATTTTTTCACGAAATATACCATATTAAAACACTTTCGCGCTATGACGGCATTTCGGGCGGGGTGCGGCGGGGGAATACGAAGCGCAAACAGAGGATAAATCCCCGTTGCCCGCGCTCCACCGCGCGAATTAAATCACCGCCGCCAACAGCATTGCCTCTAAATTTTCACGGTAAATTCTGTCAAATTGCGCAAGCGGCACCGGATTGCGCCCCAAGCCTACCTCAAAAGTGTACCCCGGGCGGCGGTACCGTTGAATAAACCAATCCTTATAGCCCGCGTAAGAAGCGATCCCCGACGTTTGGTCGAGGGTGTAACCCGTGGCGGCGGCAAACGCTTCCCCAATGGTTTTGCCCTCCGGCGGTGCCATATCCATAAAGTTCCAATAAATGACCCGCCCTTGGCTGTGGTAGGCAATCACCAGCCGAAAATCACGCGACCGCGTGAACTCCGCTACCGCGCGGGCTTCCGGCTCCGATTCCGGCGCGGTTCCCGAATACCGCGTAGGCCCCGGCCCGGTAACGCCGTATGCCGCTTCCGCGTCCTTGGAACTCTGCCACGCGGCGTTGTAGTTGTGGTTGAGGTCTACGCCCCTGTTGTTTGCCTGCCACACGGCGGAAAAATCCGCACTGCCGTTGTTCCAGCGCAGTAAATTTTGATATTCGGGATTGTCCGCGCGAAGACCGTTCAACACCAAATCCGCGCCGTCGGGGTTCACCATAGGAAGAATGTAAATACTGCTCCCGCGCCATAGTTCGCGCGGATTGTACCCTCTGCTAAGCGTCGTCCCCAGCGCGTATGCCTTTGAAAATTCCTCAATAAACTTCATCAGCAACGGCGCGGTAATCCACTCCAACGCGTGGTGAACGCCGTTATAAAATACCTGCCGTTCGCCCGTGCCAAGCCGCAGGTAGGTTAAATCTCTGCCCAACAGACTTTTCCCCGCGGAACCCGTTTCCAAAAAAGGGTATCGGGCGCGTAAGCCCTGTATGTCCCGCGCCAGAATGTCATAGGTGTATTTGATGTTGGTGTCCACCACGTTGAAGCCGTAGGGCGCGGTAATCCGCTGCCCGATTTGCAGCGTGTTCGGGTTTACCCCCGGGTTGGCAGCGGCAATCAGCGCGGGGGTGGTGTAATACCGCCGCGCGATGCTGTAAAAAGTATCCCCCCGGCGGACTGTGTACGCGTCATAGCCAAGCAGGTACCGTTCCAAAGCGCGGTAAGTGGCTGCGCCGACGACGCCGTCGGGAACCAAGCCGTAATTCCGCTGTACCCGCATGACCGCCCGCGCCATACGCTGCCCGAAAATCCCGTCCACCGGGCCGGGGTCGTAGTTCGTTTTTAACAGCGTCGCTTGCAGTTCCATAACGTCCGTACCGAAATCGCCCAAACGCAATGTACGCATGGAAGCAATCACCTCTTTCTGATTCTTTATCATCATCTTATGGAAAAAGACGCTTTTTTGTGCTTGCGGCGGCTGTTCCGCAAACAAAAAGGGACTGAACCTTTCCATAAGCGGAAAGTGTTCAGCCCTAATATCGCGGTGGTTTAATGATTTTTAATACTCCAAAACTACCATTTGGTGGCAATCCACCACAGGCACGGTATAGCGAACCACGCCGCCCTCTTGCGTAAAGTCCAACCGTTCCGCTTGCGGCGCAAGGGAAACATTTTTGATTTCACGCGGCAGGCGCAATGCGGCTTGAATCTGATACAGCGGGAAAATATCCTCTATCACCTCGACCCCGCGCCCGCGTTTCACCGGCGCGGCGTAAACCAAATGATGTACATAGCGGTTTTCGCCCGATTGCTCCATAACCGTCGTCACCCCTTGTGCGCCGAACCCTTGCAGTTCCACGGTTTTCCCGCCGTCCAGCAGCCTGTCCAAGCACCAAAAAACCGTTTCCTTTACCGCGAGGGAGCCTTTCGCCGCGTAGTCGCCGAACACGTCCCAGCAAAGATAAATGCCGTCCTTGCCCGCCGTGATTCCCGCGTGCGTATCGCCGGGATTGGCGGGGGTGTGCCAATGCGAGCAAAACTCCCGCGCCGTTCTGTTAAAATACGGATCGACAAGTTTGCCGAGCGTATTTCCCGACGGTGTGACATTTTGCGCCGCGCCGTACACGATATAGCACGACGGCAACAGATTTTTCAGCGTGAACTCCGGCGACAGATAAGTCGGTTGATACGCGCTTGTTCCGACGTATTCCGCGCCCAAATCCGGCACGAACTTTTGGTTTTCGTCTAACCCCGACAGACCGGAAGCAAGAATCTTCCCCCGAAAGTCCTTTAACTTTTCTTTCAGCCGTCCGTCAACCGTAATACTATCCGGCAATATAATGACCTTGTACTTGTTAAAATCAAAATCCAAATCTATCACGTCAAACAGATAATGCCCCTCTAACAAAATCCTGACCGCGCCCACGTCGCCGTCAAGCACAAAACTCCGCGCCGCGCCGCCGTCCTGCTTTGCCGCGAAAACGCTCTCCTGCGACAAAAGCCCGACGTCCGCAACGCCCGTGACGTTGCCGCACCACGGCTCTTTTTCCTCTACCGAAGCGTAAGCCGTGCCGATGAGACGGTACGTTGCCGCATCCATCTTGCCGCCCGGGTGCAGTTGGTCGCCAACAGAGCATTTCGCGCCGTTGGCAAGGTCTAACGCCGTTTCATACAACAACGCGTTAGGGTGCTTAAAGCCGCCGAACTCCCCCCACGACTCATGAAATTTGCCTGTCATGCCGAGGAACTCCATACCCATATCGGCGCAAACCGGCTGAATATACCGCGCGGACATGGGGAAGTGGTCATACCCCCACCCGCCCGTGGGGAGGGATTCCGTTTCGATATGGGTATCCACGCGCATCAGTTCGCGTCTGCCGCGCCAAATGTGTCCGCTGTTGTGGAAAATCGGCAGTTCCGGGCGTATGCGGCGGATCGCGTCATTCACACCCGCCGTGTAAGCGGCGTACACCTGCCGCGCGTGTGCCCACGCGTTACGCGCGTCGTAAGGGTCGCCGCCGCCGTCGATTCTGTCCCGCAAGCAAGTCGGGCAATAGCACGGATTCTCACCCACAATGTCAAGGAATATGCCGTCCGCGTCGTAGTTCCGCGCGACTTCCTCCACCTGCTTAATGAGTACGTCAAGGTAGGGCGTGTTCATGCAAAAACGATGATAGTGCGGATGGTCGTACTGCGGCGCGTCCTCCGTCATCTGTTCCTTGGAGCGCACCAGCCAGCGCGGGTGCCGCTCTACAATTTTTTCGTCAAACCCCGCCGAAAGATAGACCGGCGTTTTCACGCCGATTTCATGCGCCGCGTCAATCTGACTTTTTAAGAGGTCAAATTTCAAATGAGGATGCGTTTCGTTCGCGGTCGAGGGGTGATACGCCCAGCCGTGATGACATTTTGAAAACACGGTGATCGAATCGACATGCCCCTCTTTCAACGCTTGCTGAAACTGCTCTTTCGAGAACTCCTCCCCGATGTTTTCCACCTTTTCCGACGTGTGAAAATCCAGATGCACCTGCCTGAACCTCATAAATTTTCCCCCTTCAAATAACCGCTTTTAGAGTATTTTACATTATCCCAACGCGTATGTCAATAGATTACCGCAAAAGGACACGGATAAATTCACGGAAACACAAACCGCCCGAAAAACGCCCCCTCACGGCGGCGGCTTGACTTTTCAGGCGGGCTATGGTATATTAAACCTATTCAAAAGCCTAAGAGCCTGACTAAAAACACGGGGGAACCGCTATGTTTTTCAAAAAATCTGATTTCATGAGTATCGCGGCGATTATCGCCGTCAGCGCGGCGGTATGGGCGGCGCGGGCGGCGTACAACGGCGCGTTGCCGGGCGCGTCCGCGAAAGCGGAAATTTACTACGAAGCAGAGTTGGTCGAAACGGTCGCCTTAAACGTCGGCGGCGATAGGACGTTTTCTATCCCACGGCATGAAAATGTAGTGTTCCGGCTGTACGGCGACGGCAGTATCTGCTTCGCGCAGTCCGACTGCCCGGATAAAATTTGCGTACACTCCGGGCGGTTGCGCCATGCAGGAGAATCCGCCGCTTGTTTGCCCAACAAACTTATTTTGAAAATCGTCACAGAATAGACCGTTTTCGCCGCCGCGCGAGGGTGAGCGGACAGGTCTAATATCTCAACCGGGGACGGAAGCGGAAGGGGCGTAGCGTATGAAAGAGCAAAGCGGAGTACCCGCCACCATAAAAAAAACACGGCTTCTGGCTTTGACGGCGATGCTTTTTGCTGTGTCAATCGTCCTTGCCGCCGTTGAAAATTCTTTCCCGCCGCCTATCGCGGTGCCGGGAATCCGCTTCGGGCTGTCTAACATCGCGGTGATGTACGCGCTGTTCTTTTTAGGCAAGCGGCGGGCGTTCATGACGGCGGTTTTGAAAGCGTTGTTCGTTTTTTGCACACGCGGCGCGGTCGCGGGCGCGGTCAGTCTGTGCGGGGGAGTGCTTGCCCTCGCGGTGATGTCGTTGGCGGTTGTCCTGTTCCAAAAGAAAATCTCCTACCTCATGATCAGCGTCGCCGGCGCGGTGGCGCATAACCTCGGGCAACTCGCGGCGGTTTCTTTGATTTACACGTCGCTGTCGCTGTGGGCATACCTCCCCGTACTGCTTATCGCGGGGGTGGCGGCGGGTACGGTAACCGCGTCGTTATTGCGGCTCGTCCTGCCGGTCTTGCGCAGGCTCGAACCGTAAGCGGCGGGAATCACGTGACTTTATAGTGACGGCAAAACAAACACCTCCCCCCGCAACACTTCCTTTTGCAATCGTTCATACTTTTTCAGGTATACACCTTTTCAAATATTCACAACAACCTCACCGCCGTTTTTGGCGGTATTTTTATATTCCATCCGCGTCACCTCCGCGTCGCGGCATTATAGCAAAACCCCCGACCGCGTTTTTTCGCAACCGGGGGTTTTTGTTTGATTCAAAAGTTCACGCGTTTCGCGCGGGTTCCGCCGAAATCCATTATCGCCTTACGATATAGATAAACCTTACGGCAGCCTCATATCTGTAAACAAACAACTCGTCGGCTCTCTTGACTGCGGCGTCCGCGTAGTCGATATATTGGTGCAGATTCCCTAAATCATAAACCGGGTCCGCAGTGTTTTCCAAATCAACAACCCTCTCGGTTCCCGACTTGGTAGCGTCGTACATGAACACCCTCGCGTTGCCGTCCACTCCGTAGGATTCCGCGTCGGCAATCGCAACGTCCGCCATATCGTCCATATTGTTTTTCTTTGCCAAGTAAATGCGCGTACCGTCCGCGTCATACAGCAAGCCGCTGACAATCTGCGTCGTAATACCTGCGGTAGACCGTGTTTTGTCCACAGTTTCCATTGCTCCGGTCACGCCGTATGCCAACTCAACCGTATCGCTGTTGATATAATCCTCTGAAGTGAGGGTATATTGGATTACGTCGCCCACAACAAAGTCCCGAACCGCAGACGCTTCCGCCCAACGGTTTTCGGTAACGCCGCTTACCGCGCCCCTGCCGAACACAAAGAGCGACAACTGCTTGGAATAATCGGAATTATCGGGGTTGGACTTATCCGTAATATTGGTAATAATCGCGGTCGGCGATAACGCGTCCACCTCGACAAGACTGTCGTCCTCGTAAACAACGACGACCGACGCGACGTTTTTGCCTGTAGCGTAATACCCCTCTACCGTGTAC
>JAIRSR010000059.1 GCA_031255355.1 Clostridiales bacterium | reverse complement strand
AAACACGCGACCATAAATATATCGTCAGTTTTGACGTGACTGATTTTGAGGGCAGTATCACCTGTAAACTGTTCGGGTTGGAAAAGCGGGACTATAAGCGGTTAGAGGAGCGTCTGACCAAGGGCGTGAACGTGGCGGTAAAGGGGTTGGCGCAATTTGACAAATACGCCAAGGAAGTACTGATTATGGCGGACGACATCAATAGTATCAAAAAGGAGACGCGGACGGACGACGCGGAGGAAAAGCGCGTCGAACTGCATTTACATACCAAAATGAGTTTTATGGACGCGATGGCGGACGTGAAAGACGTGGTGAAACGCGCGGCGGCATGGGGACATAAGGCGGTCGCGATTACGGACCACGGCGTGGTGCAGGCGTTTCCCGATTCCGTGGCGGGGATTCCGAAAGATTTTAAGGTGATTTTCGGCGTGGAAGCGTACTTGGTGGACATCGGCAGGCCGATTACGTTCGCGGGCGGCGGACAGGGCTTATTAGAGGAACTTGTGGTTTTTGATACGGAAACCACGGGGTTTAGTCCGCACAACGACAGGATCATCGAAATCGGCGCGGTGAAAATCAAGGACGGTGAGGCTACGGAGCGGTTCAGCGCATTTGTCAATCCTGAAATGCCGGTATCGGCGAAAATCACCGGGTTGACAGGGATTTCTAATGATATGGTCGCGGACGCGGAACGGATTGAAACGGTGTTGCCGAAATTCCTTGAATTTTGCGGCGGCGCGGTGTTGGTCGCGCATAACGCCTCGTTTGACATTGGCTTTCTCCGCGCCAACGCGGAGCGGCTTGGCATTCCCTTTTCGCCCACCTATGTGGATACCGTCGAAATGGCGCGGGGCGCGTTGCCCGATTTGGAAAATCATAAATTGAACGTCGTCGCGGACGCGCTCGGCGTAAGTTTAGAGGGGCATCACCGCGCGGTGAACGACGCGGAAGCGACGGCGCGGATTTATTTGAAACTCGCCGCAACCGCGAACGCGCAAACGGTGGACGATTTGAACGAGGCATACGGGGAGCCGCTGACCGTGCGGGATAAAAAATATAACCACGCCGTAATCCTCGCCAAAAACTATACCGGGCTGAAAAATTTGTATAAAATCATCTCGGAATCCCATTTGCGTTATTACTATAAAAAACCGTGCGTACCGAAATCGCTGTATTTTAAGTACATGGAGGGGCTGATCATCGGCAGCGCGTGTGAACAGGGAGAGTTGTACCAAGCGATCCTGCACAAAAAAAGCCGCCAAGAGGTCGGGAAAATCGCCCGCATGTACGACTACCTTGAAATACAGCCGTTAGGGAATAACGACTTTATGCTGCGCAACGGCATGGTGAAAAACCGGGGCGAGTTAATAGAAATCAACAAGAGAATCGTGGAACTGGGCGAATACTACAACAAACCCGTCGTCGCGACTTGCGACGTGCATTTCCTTGACGCGAAAGACGCGGTTTACCGCGCGATCCTTATGGCGGGGCAGGGCTATTCCGACGCGGATTTGCAAGCGCCGCTGTACTTTAGAACGACGGAGGAAATGCTTGCGGAGTTCAGTTATTTATCCGAGGAAAAGGCGTATGAGGTGGTAGTGGAAAACACCAATAAAATCGCGGATATGTGCGAACGAATGTTGCCTGTTCCCGACGGAACGTTCCCGCCCGTTATGGGAAATTCCAAAGAGGAAATTACGGAGATGTGCGGCGTAAAGGCGCGGCGCGTCTACGGTGAGGTGCTGCCGGAAATCGTCGAACAGCGCATGAATAAGGAACTTGCCGCGATCAACAAATACGGCTTTTCCGTCATGTACCTGATCGCCCAGCGGTTGGTGGCGAAAAGCAACGAGGACGGGTACCTCGTCGGTTCGAGAGGTTCCGTCGGCTCGTCCTTTGTGGCGTTTTTGAGCGACATCACAGAGGTGAACGCCTTGCCGCCGCACTATGTTTGCGGCGCGTGCAAGCACAGTGAGTTTATCACGGACGGAAGCGTCGGCGCGGGTGTGGATTTGCCGGATAAAGATTGCCCGAAATGCGGCGCGAAGTTGAAAAAGGACGGCCATGATATTCCGTTTGAAACGTTTTTGGGCTTCGAGGGGGATAAGGAGCCGGATATTGATTTGAATTTTTCGGGCGATTATCAGCCGAGGGCGCACAAATACACCGAGGAGTTATTCGGCGAGGGACACGTGTTCCGCGCGGGAACGATTAGCACACTCGCGGAGAAAACCGCCTACGGCTATGTCAAAAAATACCTTGAGGAGCGGGAGATTGTCACTTCCCGCGCGGAGGAAAACCGCCTTGTAGCGGGGTGCAGCGGCGTAAAGCGCACCACGGGGCAGCACCCGGGCGGTGTTATGATCCTGCCGAAAGGACATGACATTCACGAATTTTGCCCGATTCAACATCCCGCAGACGATGATACCAAGGGCATCATCACCACACATTTTGACTATCATTCCATTAGCGGCCGCCTGTTGAAGCTGGACATCTTGGGGCATGATGACCCCACCATGATTCGTATGTTAGAGGACATCACCGGCATTGACGCAAAGGCTTTGCCTTTGGACGACCCTCAGACCATGAGCCTGTTTTCCGGCACGGAGGCGTTGGGCGTTACGCGGGAGGAAATCGGCTCTGCGGTAGGAACGTTCGGCGTTCCGGAGTTAGGCACCAAATTTGTGCGTCAGATGCTGGTGGAAACCAAGCCCACGACTTTTTCCGAATTGGTGAGGATTTCCGGGCTGTCCCACGGCACGGACGTGTGGACGAACAACGCGCAGGAGTTAGTGCGTTCCAACACGGCGACGCTTCGCGAGGCGATTTGTACCCGCGACGATATTATGACCTATCTGATTCATATGGGTCTGCCGCCGAAAAGCGCGTTTGACATTATGGAGCGCGTCCGCAAGGGGAAAGGCTTGACCGACGACGACGCGCCGCTCATGCGGGAGTACGGCGTTCCCGAATGGTATATCACTTCCTGCAACAAGATTAAATATATGTTCCCCAAGGCGCACGCGGTGGCGTATATCACTATGGCGTTGAGAATCGCGTGGTTTAAGGTGCATCAACCGCTGGCGTTCTACCTCGCCCACTTCACCGTAAGAGCGGACGAGTTCAACGCCGAGTTGATGTGTGACCGCGCTTTGGTCGAAAAAACACGCGCGGAACTGGAATCGCTCACAGGCAACGAGGCGACGCAAAAGGATAAAAACATTCTGACGATTCTTGAAATCGTAACGGAAATGTATGCGCGGGGGATTCAATTCCTGCCGATTGACCTGTACCGCTCGGACGCGTCCCGCTTCCTTGCCGCGGAGGGCAACATACTGCCGCCGCTCTGCGCCCTCGCGGGGCTTGGGAAGTCCGTCGCGGATTCCGTCGTCGAGGCGCGGGAGCAGGAACCGTTCAATTCCATAGAGGATTTGCGCAACCGCACCGGCGTGAGCAAAACCATTGCGGAACTGATGAAACAGCAGGGCTGTTTGGGCGATTTGCCGGACAGCAACCAACTGACGTTTTTTTAGACAGGTTCTTTAGGAATTATTTGAAATTTATAGTTATTGCCGTATAAGACGGAGGAGGAAATTATGATTGCAATCCGTGAAATTATCGTAGTCGAGGGGAAATATGACAAAATGCGCTTGGCGCGGCTGGTGGACGCTTTGATTTTCACCACCGACGGCTTCCGCGTCTATCGGGATAAGGAAAAACTCGCGCTGCTGCGCCGTCTGGCAATGGAGCGCGGCGTGATTATTCTGACCGATTCTGACGCGGCGGGGTTTAGAATCCGCAATTATTTGAAGCAGTGCCTGGGAAGCACTTACGTCAAACACGCGTATATCCCGGCGGTCGAGGGGCGCGAAAAGCGCAAAGCAAAGCCCTCGGCGGAGGGTTTGCTCGGCGTGGAGGGCATCAGCGACGATATCATATTAGAATCGTTGCGAAAAGCGGGCGCAACGCCGTCCGAGCCTTTTTGCGGCATGAAAAAATCGGATTTTTACGCGATGGGGCTT
>JAIRSR010000032.1 GCA_031255355.1 Clostridiales bacterium | reverse complement strand
TTTAATCAGACGATTTACTCCTTCCGCAAATTCCACGGCAGTATTTCTGCCTACGGACGTTTTGTAAAAGAATATACCATGTCGTTTCAAAATTATTACGTCCTGTTTTTGGCAATCATCGGCAACGTCTATTTGTTTTTGCTTCCCGTGATTGTTCTGCTTGCGGGCGGCGCGGAGGATTACGCGGCGTTCGCGGCGGCGGCGGTGTTTTACTTGATCTTTTCTTTTTCTCTCGTTACGCCGTTTTTGAAGTTGATGTACGTTTCGCAAAACGGCAAAATCATCTCGGATAACATCGCGCGTATGGACAAACTGTTGGCGGTCGCCCCGCTTGCCGAACCGAAGCGGCCCAAAACGGTCACGGAATACTCCGTCGCCTTTGAGGACGTGCGCTTCACCTATAACCAAGAGGGCGAAGCCGCCGCGCTAAACGGCGTAAATTTCACGGCGAAACAGGGCGAGGTTACCGCGCTGGTCGGCGCGTCGGGCGGCGGGAAGTCCACGATCGCGCACCTCATTCCGCGCTTTTATGACGTTGCGGCGGGCAAAATCACCGTCGGCGGTACGGACATTCGGGAACTGCCGCAGGAATATCTGATGTCTATCGTCGGCTTTGTGTTTCAAGACGTGTTTTTGTTTAAGCAAAGCGTAAAGGATAATCTGTTGATCGGCAAGCCGGACGCTTCGCAATCAGAGGTAATCGCCGCCGCGAAAGCGGCGCGGTGCCATACGTTTATCGAGGCACTCCCCAACGGCTACGACACGATTATCGAGGGGGAGGGCGTACATCTTTCCGGCGGGGAACGTCAGAGGTTGGTAATCGCGCGGGCGATTTTGAAAAACGCGCCGATTTTGGTTTTAGATGAAGCAACGGCGTTTGCCGACCCGGAAAATGAGCGGCAAATTCAGTTGGCGCTGTCCGCTTTGATGAAAGATAAAACCGTGATTATTATCGCGCACAGACTTTCCGCGATTCGCGGCGCGGATAAAATCCTCGTGGTCGAACAGGGGAAAATCGCCGAGGAGGGTACGCACGACGCGCTCATCGCGGCAAACGGACGCTACGCGCGTATGTGGGCGCAGTACGCGGGAACGCTTGATTGGACGATCGGCGCGGGAAAGGAGGCCTCCCATGCGTAAAATAAAGAACCTCTTGCGGCTGTCAGAGAGCGGCTACGCGGACTTAAAACGGGGCGTTGTTGCTTGCCTGTTGTGCAAACTGTGCCAACTGCTGCCCTTTGGCGTGATTCTGCAAGTGATTACACTGTTGTTAGAGCCGCTCCTCTCCGGCGGGACGCTGAACACCGCGCGGCTGTGGCTGTGGCTTGCCGTCGGAACCGCCGCCGCCGCGCTGTACATTGCCGCTTGCAAAAACGAGTATCACAAGACATATACGGCGGCTTACAGCGAAGCGGAAAAAATTCGGGTAGAGGTCGCGGAACGTCTGCGGCGGCTGCCGCTTAGTTTTTTCAATAAAAAAGATTTATCCGAACTGACGGCTAACATCATGGGCGACTGCACCGCGATCGAACACACCATGAGCCATGTCGTTCCCGGTCTGATTGCGGACGTTGTAACTGCCGCGGCGGTTTGCGCGGCGCTCGCGTTTTACAATTGGCGTATGGCAATCGCGCTGTTCGCCGCACTGCCGCTATCGCTCTGCTTTGTGATTTTGCCGCGCGGCGTGATGAACAAATTCGGCGAACGCTTGGTTCGGGCAAAATTAGAGGTCGCTGAGCAAACACAGGAATATCTTGAGGGGATCAAGGTGGTAAAGGCGTTCGGGTTGGCGGGCGCGAAGTCCAAATCTCTAAAAAACGCCATGCGCCGCATGATGCGGGAATCGATGATTACCGAGGCGTTCTGCGGCGTGTTGATTACCCTTGCGATGATGGTGTTGCAGGCGGGAATCGGTTTGGTGACGCTGACCGGGGTAACGCTTTTGACCAACGGGTCGCTTGCGCCTGTGCCAATGCTGACCTTTTTAGTAATAGGCGCGAGGATTTACGCGCCGTTGATTGTTATTTTCACCCTGTTGCCGGAGTTGTTTTTTATGTTGGTTTCCACCAAGCGTATGCAAGCCCTCCGCCGGGAACAGCCTATGGACGGCGACGAAAACGCGGAACTGACGAATTTCACCGTGGAACTGAAAAACGTGTCTTTCGCGTACAACAAAAAGGACGTGGTGAAAAACGTCAGCCTTACGCTGCCGCAAAACAGCGTCACCGCGTTGGTCGGCGCGTCGGGAAGCGGGAAAACGACCGTTTCACGCCTGATTGCGCGGTTTTGGGACCCGCGCGGGGGTGAAATCCTCATCGGCGGGCGGAACATCCGAGAAATCGACCCGGAACGCCTCATGCGGTATATGAGTTTCGTGTTCCAAGACGTGGTACTGTTTGACGATACCGTGATGAATAACATTCGCATCGGCAAGCGCGACGCGACGGACGAGGAAGTGTACGCCGCCGCGCGTGCGGCGCGTTGCGACGCGTTTATCAAGGCGATGCCAAGCGGGTACGAAACCATCATCGGCGAAAACGGCGCAACGCTGTCCGGCGGAGAGCGTCAGCGGTTGTCTATCGCGCGGGCACTCCTCAAAGACGCGCCGATTGTCCTGTTAGACGAGGCGACAGCGTCCCTTGACCCTGAAAATGAAACGCAAATACAGGCGGCGATTTCGGAATTGGTTAAGGGCAGGACGGTGGTAGTCATCGCGCACAGGCTACGCACCGTCATGGGCGCGGACAAAATCGCCGTGCTGGAGGACGGCGCTCTCGCGGAGGTAGGCGACGGCGAAGAACTTATCAGAAAAAACGGCGTATTCGCGCGGCTCTGCCGCGTCCGCCAAGAGAGCCTTGGTTGGGACGCGGGGCGGGCGGCACGGTAACGGCAAATTCAATCGGAGGATTTTATGAACAATACAATTCGATTTTTCAAAACACTGCGCACCCGTCAAAGCGGCGCGGAGTACCTGCAATCGCTGTTTCTCTACAGCGCGTCGCCGGTGCTGAAACAAATCAAACCCGCCGTTTTTTTGAGCGTCCCCTACGGCGGCAAGGTCAGCAAAGCCGCTTGCGCCCGCGCACAAACGGCGGTACGCGCGGAAACGGCTCTGCGCGTTAAGACGCTGTACAAAGGTAACAGTTGTGAGCGTCTGCTGCTCTATAACGCCGCGCTGTTATCCGACGCGTTAAACGACGCGGAAGCCGCCGCGCTGCTGCGGCGATTGGGCTATCCCCGCCGTGGGACGGCGGCGAATTTGGCGTATTTGGCGGCGCGTTTTTCGCGCGAGAAATGCCCGCACGAAATCGGGCTGTTCCTCGGCTACCCGCCCGGGGACGTGGGCGGCTTTATCGCGCACAAGGGCGCGGATTGTCTGCTTTGCGGCGCGTGGAAAGTGTACGGTAACATTGATTACGCAAAGCGCAAATGGACGGAATGGGCAAAGGCGCGTGAGGCTATGGCAAGTCTGCTGTTAAACGGAGTTCCTAACCGCGCGGCGTTAGCGGCGGATTTTTTGGGGAATCGGTAGAAATACCGAAGTTCGGAGGTTCGTTTGGCGGCAGGTCTACTATAAATAAAACAAATGTCGCGAAAAGCGGCGGAAAGGAGCCATATTATGGCAAAAGTATCAATTATTTATTGGAGCGGTACGGGAAATACGGAGGCAATGGCAAATCTGATTGCCGGGGGCGCGTCGTCAGCGGGCGCGGAGGTTGAACTCAAGACGGTGGACAAGGCGGCGGCTTCCGACCTGGACACTGCCGACGTAACGGCGTTGGGCTGTCCCTCTATGGGTTCGGAGGTGTTGGAGGAAAGTGAGTTCGAGCCGTTCATAGCGTCGATCGAGGGGCAAGTGAGCGGAAAGAAACTCGCGCTGTTCGGCTCCTACGGTTGGGGCGACGGCGAATGGATGCGCGACTGGACAGACCGCATGACACAGGCGGGCGCGGTACTCGTCGCCGAAAGTCTGATCATCAACGAAGCGCCGGAGGGCGGCGACGCGGAACAGTGTGAGGCGTTCGGCGCGGCAATCGCGAAAACGGAGGGATCACAGTGAGTGTCGTAATTATCGGCGGGCATGATCGCATGGTGTGCCGCTATCAGAACATTTGCAGTGAATACGGGCATAATTCCAAGGTGTTCACACAGCCGCGCGGCGATTTGGCGAACCAAATCGGCAACCCGGATTTGATTGTTCTGTTCACTCAGCCGGTTTCGCACAAAATGGCAAAAGTGGCGCGGAAAAAGGCCGCAGACAGCGCGGTGACGCTGGTGCAATCCCATTGCGGCAGCGGCAGTTCACTTCGGAATATCCTAAGCGGATACGCTTAATGGAGGCTTGTCTGACGAAAAATCCACTCACAATGCCATCCACGATGAGATTTAAGACAGACTCCGAACAACACCCCCCGCGCGGATTTCCGTGCGGGGGGTGTTTATATTACAGAATTTATTTCACACTATTTCGCAAGCGTTTCCGGCGCGGGATAGTCCGTGCCGAACGTTTCCACCGTTACTTTTTTCATTTTCTGATTGGTCAGCGGTTTGTCGTTCGCGTCCCGCTTGGCATTTACGATTGCGTCCGCAACGTCCATGCCCTCTGTAATCTTTCCGAATGCCGCGTATTTTCTGTCAAGCGAGGGATAATCGCTCACCATGATGAAAAATTGGCTCCCCGCAGTGTTCATGGCTTGCGAACGCGCCATAGACAATACGCCGCGTGTATGCTTCAAATCGTTGCTAAAGCCGTTTTCGGAAAACTCGCCCTTAATGGCGTAGCCCGGGCCGCCGATTCCCACGCCCTCCGGGTCACCGCCTTGAATCATAAAGCCGGGAATGACGCGGTGGAAAATCAGTCCGTCATAAAAGCCCTTGTTGATGAGCGATATAAAATTGCGTACCGTGTTCGGCGCGATTTCGGGGTACAATTCCGCTTTCATAATTCCGCCGTTTTCCATTTCGATTGTAACTACCGGGTTTTGTGTCATTTGTGTTTCCTCCTTTTGTGTTTGCGCCGCAGGCGGCGCGTCAGGCGGCGCGGGTTCCGACGGAACACACCCCGTAAACAGCATCATTGCCGTGGTGAATAGCAGTGATAAAACATTCATTCCCATTTTGCGATCCTTCCTTTCTGATATAACTATTGTATGACTATCGCGCATCCGATGATGCTTCCGCTTGCTTCCGCGCGTTTTCTATCGCCGCGCGTACCCGCTGTCGCGCGGTGCCGCCCGGTACGTCACGCAGGTTGACGCAGGCTTCCAAGGACACCGCCTCGAAAATATCCTCCCCGAACAACCCGCTGAATTGCTGAAATTCTTGCAAGGACAGCGCACCGATTGGCTTATCCTCTTTCACGCAGTAGGCGACCATTTCACCGATGATTTTATGCGCGTCCCGAAAGGGCAACCCTTTTTTCACGAGGTAATCCGCCGCGTCCGTGGCGTTGGTAAAGCCCCCCGCCGCGCTGTTTTTCATCGCGCCGCCGTTGACCGTCATGGTCGCGAGCATTTGTGAAAATACGGATAGCGTCGCGCCGACGGTATCCACCGCGTCAAACACCTGCTCCTTATCCTCCTGCATGTCCTTGTTATAGGCAAGGGGCAAGCCTTTCATCACGGTAAGCAGCGCAATCAGACTGCCGAACACGCGCCCGGTCTTCCCCCGCGCGAGTTCCGCTACATCGGGGTTTTTCTTTTGCGGCATAATACTGCTGCCCGTGGCGTAAGCGTCGTCCAACTCCACAAAGCCGAACTCGCCGCTTGACCACAGAATAATTTCCTCCGCAAGCCGCGAAAGATGCAGCA
>JAIRSR010000012.1 GCA_031255355.1 Clostridiales bacterium | reverse complement strand
CCGGACAAGGCAATCAACATAGACAAGGACGGCTTCGCGGACTACCTCGGCAAGTGCGGGAACCTCACGACGGTTGGCGGCGTGGAGGCGTTTTTGGAGGACAGGCTCAAATTTTTCTGTGAAAACGGCTGTAAAATCTCCGACCACGGTTTGGATTACGTACCGTTTGAAATCGGCGACCCTCAAATCCCGCTCCGCAAGGCGTTAAGCGGCGAACCGCTGACGGAGCGCGAAATTGACGTTTACAAGACCCACCTGCTGCTGTTTTGCGCGAAGTTGTACAAAAAATACGACGTCGCGATGCAAATCCACTTCGGCGCGCTGCGGAACAACAATACCGCTATGTTTGAAAAACTCGGGCCGGACAGCGGCTTTGACAGCATTGACGACCGCCAAGCGGCGCGGAACTTGTCGCGGCTGATCGACAGCACCGGCGATAACCCGAAAATCATTTTATATTCGCTCAACCCTAACGACAACTACACGTTGGCGACGATGACGGGGAACTTCCGAAACGTGATGTTCGGAAGCGCGTGGTGGTTCAACGACCAGTTGGACGGCATGACCGACCAAATGAAATCGCTTGCCAACCTTGCCCCGCTCAACAAATTTATCGGTATGCTGACGGACAGCAGAAGTTTTTTATCCTACCCCCGCCATGAATATTTCAGGAGAATCCTGTGCGGGATTGTGGGCGGCTGGGTCAACGACGGCATGTTCCCGGAGGAGTATGACACGTTGGGTACAATGATAAGCGACATTAGTTATAATAACGCCGTTCATTTTTTGGGTATCAAAGGGCTATAAAAACACAACGCGGCGGGTACTGTTTCCCGCCGCGTTGTTACTTATGCAGGCTCTTTTAGATTGTAATTTTATGATACACCTTTTTGCCTTTTTTGAGTATCATTTCACCGTTTTCAAAATAGGAAGCGTCGATTACAAGGTTACAATCCTCCGCGCGAACGCCGTTCACCGACACGCCGCCCTGTTGAATCAACCGCCGTCCCTCGCCCCTGGACGGAATCAACCGCGCCTCTAACATCAAATCCAAAAGGTCTACGCCGTTCTTTAACCGTTCCGCGTCAATCGGCGTAGACGGCATATTCGCGCTGCTCACCCCGCGTGAAAATACGTCCTGTGCCGCGTCTTGCACCTCCGCGGCGGATTGCTCCCCGTGCACCAACTTTGTCACCTCGTAGGCAAGCAGACGCTTCACTTCGTTGAGTTCACTGCCCTTTCGCGTTTCCAACGCCGCGATTTCCTCCAAGGGAACGAACGTCAGCATTTTCAAACAGCGGATCACGTCCGCGTCGTCCACGTTGCGCCAATATTGATAAAAATCATAGGGCGGCGTTTTTTCCGGGTCCAGCCACACCGCGCCCTTTTGGGTCTTGCCCATTTTTTTACCGTCGCTTGTGGTGAGCAAAGTAAAGGTCATGCCGTAAACCTCTTTGCCCCGCGCACGGCGTACCAACTCGATCCCGCCGATGATGTTCGACCATTGGTCGTCGCCGCCGAGTTCCAACGCGCAGTTGTATTTTTCGTTCAGCATCAAAAAATCATAACTTTGCATCAGCATATAGTTAAACTCAATAAAGGACAACCCTTTTTCCAACCTGCTCTTAAAGCAGTCGAACGTGAGCATTCTGTTGACGGAAAAATGCACCCCAACGTCGCGCAAAAACGGAATATACTCCAGCCGCATCAGCCAATCCGCGTTGTTCACCATAACCGCCTTGCCGTCGGAAAAATCCATAAACCGCTCAAACTGCTTTTTGAAACACGCAACGTTGTGACGAATGGTTTCCTCCGTCAGCATAGCGCGCATATCGGTGCGCCCGGACGGGTCGCCGACCATAGCGGTGCCGCCGCCCATCAGCGCGATTGGCGTATGCCCCGCGCGCTGCATATGCGCCATAACGACCATTTGCAGGAAGTGCCCGACGTGCAGGCTGTCCGCTGTCGGGTCAAAGCCTATGTAAAACGTGACTTTTTCATGTTCCAACAGTTTTTGTATTTCCTCCGGGTGCGTCATTTGCGCGATCAGTCCCCTGTTTCGCAGTTCCTCAAATACACTCATCATTTATTCCTCCCGCTCAGATTTGTACCACGGTTTATTCTTCCGTTTGCGGAATCCCGAACCACGCAAAAATCTTGCGCAGTTGTTCGTCCCAATGCCGCCATTGATGCCCGCCCGCCGACTCCCTGTAGGTATAGTCGAAGCCGAGGTTTTGTATGTAATCCCGAAACCGCGCGTTGTCCGCGTACAGGTGATCCTCCGTGCCGCACCATTGATACAGGCGGGGTTTTACGGGCATCTCCCGCTTCGCGAGGAAAAACAAATCGTCCGGCGTGTTTTGCGGCGGCGACGCGAAAATGGCGGAGAAATCCGCGTCCCGCGCCGAACGCGCAATATCCAGACTGCCGGAAAAGGACGCGGCGGCGCAAAAATTACCGGGTTGGGAAAGGGCAATCTTAAACGCGCCGTAACCGCCCATAGAAAGTCCCGCGATGTAGTTGTCCTCCCGCCGCGCGGATAGGTTGAAATTTTCTTGCGCAAACGCCGGCAACTCCCGCGTGAGGTAGGTATAGCAGTTGTAAACGCCGCCTACCATATCGGTATAAAAACTTTTGAACCCGTCCGGCATCACCACCGCTATATTTCTGTTGCGGACGTACCGCTCCACCGACGTTTGGGCGCACCACGCGCTGTGGTCGTCGCTGTAGCCGTGCAGCAAGTACAGCACGGGCAACGGAACGCCGCTTGCCCTCTTTTCGGGAAGTATGACGTGAAACTCCGTCGCCTTGGACAGCGCATCTGATTTGAAATTCACTTTAAGCAACGCCATAGCGTCCGCTCTCCTTTCCGTTTCACTATTTCAACTCCGCTACCGTCACGCCGCTCTCTCCCTCGCCGTACGCGCCAAGGCGGTACGATTTGATATGCGGGTGCCGCTTTAGCATCTCGTGTATGCCCTTGCGCAAAACGCCCGTTCCCTTGCCGTGGATAATCGTCACCGCGCTGAGGGACGCGAGGTACGCGTCGTCAATATATTTTTCCGCAAGCAACAGCGCGTCGTCAAGCGTATTGCCCCGCAAATCAAGGTCGCTTTTCATTTGCAGCGAACGCAGCCCCCCGCCGCTTGATTTTACCCGCTCGTTCACGGGCGGCTGACTTTCCTCCGCAAGGCGCAAATTGGACAGGTGCGAAGTGATTTTCAAAATCCCCACCTGTACGGTAACGGTGCCGTCGTCTTTCGGCGGGGTGAGTACCGTGCCGCTTTGCCCGATGTCCGACAAATAGACGGAAGTTCCCGCGAGTAAATTTTTCGGTGCGCCGCCGCTCCGCTCCTCCGCGCCGCGCAACGGACGCTCTACGGTTTTGAGTTTCTCGTTCAGTTTTCGCTTTGCTTCATGTATGACGCGGTTCAGTTCCTTTTGGTCTTGTTCCTGCCGCGCCCGCTTGATTTCCTCGATCAGCGCGTCGGCTTCCCGCTTCGCGTCCTCCGTGATTCGCTTCGCTTCGCGCTTCGCGTTCGCGCTGAGCCGTTGCTTCGTTTCGTCCAACTTGCGTTGTTCCGTCCGCAACTCCTCCCGCAAACGCTCCGCTTCCCGCCTGTGTTGTTCCGCCGCCGCGCGTTCCTCCTCTGCGGCTTGGCGGCTGGCCTCTAAACTTGAAATAATATCCTCAAAACGAATGGTATCCTCCGTAAGCCGCCTGTTTGCGCTGTCGATAATGCCGTCGGAAAGCCCCAAACGCTTGGAAATCGCAAACGCGTTGCTCTTGCCCGGTACCCCAACCAGCAAGCGGTACGTCGGGCGCAATGAGTGCACGTCAAATTCGCACGAAGCGTTTTCCACGCCGTCGGTCGTCAAGGCGTACATCTTTAATTCGCTGTAGTGGGTCGTCGCGACGGTGGTAGCCCCCGCCGCCTGTGTATGCGCTAAAATAGCGACGGCAAGCGCCGCGCCCTCCGTCGGGTCGGTACCCGCGCCCAACTCGTCAAACAAAACAAGCGAGTTTGGCGTTAACGCCTCCAAAACGCGTACAATATTCGTCATGTGAGAGGAAAATGTGCTGAGCGATTGCTCGATACTCTGCTCGTCCCCGATGTCGGCAAAGACATTTTCAAACACGCAAAGCGCCGTACCGTCCCCTGCGGGAACCGCCAGACCCGCCGCCGCCATAAGGCTAAGCAGACCTATGGTTTTCAGCAGCACGGTTTTGCCGCCCGTGTTCGGGCCCGTAACAACGAGGGTGGAAAACGCGCCGCCGATCGTCACCGTGACGGGTACCACGGTTTTCGGGTCAAGCAGCGGGTGCCTTGCCCGCGTCAGCGTAATCAGCCCGCGATTGTTGAGCGCGGGGATCACGCCGTCTATTTTCGCCGCCAGCCGTGCTTTCGCGAACAGGTAATCAAGTTCCCCGATCGCGCGTCCGTCGGCATAGACCTCTTGCGCGAGTTCCGCGACCATAGCGGTCAAGCCCGCCAAAATCCGCTCGATTTCCGCCTTTTCCTTAATTTCAAGTTCGCGCAAGGCGTTATTTGCCTCTACCACCGCGTTCGGCTCTATAAACAGCGTCGCGCCCGTCGCGGACATATCATGCACAATGCCGCCTACGTCCGCCCGGTGTTCCGCTTTTACCGGCACAACGTACCGTCCGTCGCGCATGGTGACGATTGACTCTTGCAAATACCGCCGGTATTTCGCGCCGTGAATAATGCCGTTCAAATGCTCCCGCACCCGCGCGTGGGTGTTGGCGATCCCGCGCCGAATCTGCGCGAGTTGCGGGCTTGCGCCGTCGGCAATCTCGTCCTCGGAAAGTATCGCGCAAAAAATCGCGTCCTCTGTTTTTTTATGCGCCGTAAGCGTGTTGAAATACGCGTCGATTTTCAAAGGCGCGTCCCCGAACGCCGCACGGTAGGCAAGCAATTCCCGCGCCGCGCGGAGCACCCCCGCCGCGCTCAAAAGTTCGCCCGCGCGAAGCGTGCCGCCGATTTCCGCGCGTTTTAACGACGCGGTAACATCACGGATTCCCGCAGTTTTCGGGCTGCCCTTTTTCGCGTGCAACTCCCGCGTTTCGGCGAGTTCGCAAAGCAGTTCCTCCGCGTCGGCAAGGGAAGCGGAGGGCAGCAAGCCATCCGCTTTGTTTTTGCTGTAATAATTGCCCGCCTCGTCCCGCAAAAGTGCTTTGATTTTATGAAATTCAAGTAAATTTAGAGTTTTTTCCTCCATAATGACTCCCGAACAACCCCGTAATGACCCCCGCGTAACTCCCGGTTCCGCGTATGTAAGCGGCTCGACCGCCGCCCTCCGGCGTTACGAAACGGATTCCTTTTTCATTTTTGTCTTTCTCTGCGCCGGGCGTTTCAGCGGCTTGCGGTTGTCGTTAAAAGTGACGTCGGGAATCGCGCCGTTCATCACACACGCCTCGTTG
>JAIRSR010000011.1 GCA_031255355.1 Clostridiales bacterium | reverse complement strand
CCTCTGTTTTGCACGCCCTCCCCCTCTGTAAAATACGCCCCCCATGAAGTATGCCCCATGTTAAGTATGCCCCATAAGCAAGTATTTGAAAAACTAACTCAGGAAAATGAAATATCATCGTACAATACAAGTTGAAACGCAAAACGGCTTGATATGGGAATTTTGCCCATGCCAAACATATATGAATACAGCGTTTTTTGAATGGGTTGACCGGAATTTTGACGGCTTACGCCTAATCTTTTTTCAGTTTGCCGCGGCGAGTCGGGCTTCGGCTTCGGTGTCTTTTTGCCGCGAAAAATAATGTTGAGGTGACTTTTATGCGAAAATATCTATACGCCCGCGTGAGCAGCGCGGATCAGAACGAGGACAGGCAACTTGCGTCTGCCGGCGCGTTAGGGATACCGCCGGAAAATATTTTTGTGGATAAGCAGTCCGGCAAGGATTTTGAACGGCCGAACTATAAATCTCTGCTTAAAAAACTGCGCAAAGGCGACGTGGTGTACTTCCACAGCCTTGACCGCATGGGACGCAACTATCGGGATAATGTTGAGCAATGGCGCGTGATCACCCGCGAAAAGGGCGCGGATATTGTGATCCTTGACATGCCGGGGTTGTTGGACACACGCATCCACAAAGACCTCATCGGCACGCTCATCAGTGATCTTGTGTTGAGTTTGCTCAGTTACGTAGGGGAAAACGAGCGCCACGCGATTCGCAAACGGCAGCAAGAGGGTGTAACGGCGGCAAAAAAACGCGGCGTCCGATTCGGGCGAAGTCCAATAAAGCTCCCCGAAAATTTCGCCGAAACGGTCAAAGAGTGGGAGCGCGGAAAAATTGATTTTCAGACGGCAATAGCGAAAACAGGGCTTCGCAGAGCCACGTTTTACAACCGTTTGCGGGAGTTTCGCGCAGGGCAACACAAAAAATGAAGTCTAAAATAGTGTACCTTTTTAGACTTCACCGACTGTGAATATTTTATCATAATTTATCCAATATGTCAACGCGGTTTTTTGTAAATTTCACGAAAATTCGACAAAATTCGACTCCGTGTTTTTCCTTTGAGGGAAAGTCTAAACTTGTACAATTTCCTATACTTTGCGAAAATTCGCCGATATTGCTTGAAAAAAATATTGAGATGGTGTATGATGTAGGCAACAGAATTGCGAAGTCATCACGCGTCGAACAAGAAGGGGTATGTTATGAAAAAGATAACGGCAATCACACTTTTACTCGCAATGCTCGCGGCGGTTTTTGTTCCGTCGTCCGCTGTTTCCGCGTCGGCGGAACGCAACGCTGCCGTTGGCGTCAACGGGCGCGATGTGACGGTTAGCGGAACGACCGCAACAGGCGCGGAAGAATTATCACTTACCGTTGTGCCGTCCGTCACGGAGGCGAATCCCGGCGATGAGTTCACGGCGGATATTGTTCTGAATAATTCGGCAAACCTCGTTGCGTTCCAATATGATTTCACCTTTGACCCCGAAGTGTTTACGATTGATGATGTGCCGGATCCGGCGAAAGTGCCGCACTTCGCGTATTCTTACATAGATCCGTTCGCGATGCCGGGCTGTATTGACGGCGGTTGGCTGGCGGACTACAAAGCCCTGCCCGCCGTGAAACGGTGGGACGGACCGCTGTCCAACGCCTCCGCAGAGTTGGGGAAAATTCGGGTTGTGTTCATCGAGCTTACCGCTAACGACGGCGTATCCTCCGCAAACGCCACAACTGACATGGTTGTTGGCAGAGTGACGCTGAAAGTCAAGGACGGCGCGGCTGGCGGTGATACTTTGCTTACCGTTACGAACGCGCTAACGATAGAGCATAATGAGCAAAACGAAATTGCCGCGATTGCCGCGACTGTCACAATCAGCGGCGGTGCTTTTGCGCCGAACGCGCCGACAACGGCGGGCGGGAAAATCCCGGGCGGTTTATCAGAGTTTGACGCGTCCCCTTTACCGACTGCAACGCCGATGTTGCGGTCGATGTTACAGGGCGAAAATCTTGTAGAAATACAGTCTGTCACGCTGAAAGACGCGGCAGGCGCGGTTGCGGACGAATTTTCCGATAACGGAATGGTTAGCGGTGTGACCTTTCAAAAAATATCCGATACAAATATGTCCGGCGTTTTAACGGTCGCGGTGTACGAACCGTCCGGGCGTTTACGCGCGATAAGATTCTACGACGTAACGCTCAATCAAGCGAACGGCGCGGCGGCGGTCATCCCTGTCAACGTGCCGCTCGGCGCGAACACCTACGGCTGTCATGTCAAGGCGTTTGTATGGGCAAGCGCGGCGGGTATGACGCCGGTTTCCGGCGTGTACCGCAGGTTGGACGGGCGCGGAATTGCCGTCCCCGTTGCGGCAAAGGCGGGAAAAACCTCCGTTGTATCCCTTTCGGCGGTGAACGCGTCAAGCGCGTCGAACGCGAACGTTTATACGGTGTTCTACGACGTAACAATGTTGGAACTGCTCGACGCTTCCGCGCTCACGTACAAAAGCGAGAAAAGCGCGGGACAGGACGCGGCGGCGGGGGTGAACATAACGAAATTTGAAAACGGCCGGTTTGAGTTTACGGCAAACCGAAACATATCAGCGGGGGAAACCTTGCGCGGCATTTTGAACCTTGTGAAATTCAAGGGCTTGCAAACAGGGGAAACGAACGTCAGCGTAATTGTCGCGGAGGGTGAAATCCATGAATAAATTTAATAAAAAAGTTTTACCGTTAGTTTTGGTTGCGGTTTTGCAATTGGCGTTGTCCTCGTTCGCTGCGGCGGACGGTTTGAAGTTGCTTGGAATAGGGAAAGACCCGCAAGAGGTTGCGCATACAGAAGTTGTTTTGGACGCGGCACAGCGGATTATGGTACGGTATAAGGCGGGTACGGCACAAGCCGCGCTTGCGTCTGCGGGGAACGCGGCGCAAAAAACGCTTCGGCTTGCGCACGGCGGCGCGGAACTTCTTTCGGAAACATATTCGATTGCCGTCGAGGAAGCCGAGGTTGAGAATTACAAGGGCAGCGAAAATGTGGAATATGTCGAAGTTGACGCTAAGGTGCGGAAGGCTTCGTTGGACGAATATTGGAATATGGCGGCGATGTCCGTTCCCGCCGCGCGGGACTTGGGGTACTCCGGCGAGGGCGTGAAAATCGCGCTTTTAGACACGGGCATTGATACGAACAGCAGTCAGTACCGCGTCGCGGGCGGCGTTTCGTTTGTGGACGGCGTTGACGGTTACGCCGATGATCACGGTCACGGCACGACGATGGCAAGCGTTATGGCGGGTGACGCGCTGGGGATCGCGCCCGGCGCGGAGTTGTACGCCGTTAAGGTGCTCGACCGCAAAGGCGAGGGCAGATACAGCGGTGTGATTCAAGGCATTTATTGGGCGATAGAACAGGGCGTTGACATTATCAGCATGAGTTTCGGCGCGGACGAGTATTCGCTGTTTTTGGAGGAGGCAATAGATGCCGCGACAGAAGCGGGAATCACCATGATTGCGGCGGCGGGAAACACGGGCGGGACAAAAGCGCAGTATCCCGCGCGGTATCCGAAAGTGATCGGCGTGGGCGCGTCAGGCGAGGACGGCGGTTTCGCGGAATACTCTAATACAGGCGACGGACTGAATATCCTCGCGCCCGGTGAAAGTATTGCCGCGCTTAGCGTGAGTGACTACGGCGTTATCACAAAAGGCACGTCGGTTGCGGCCGCGCAAGCCGCAGGGGTTGCCGCGCTTGCGCGTGAAGCGAAACGTGATTTGACCGTTACCGAAACAATGGCGGTTATTAAGAAAGGGCAAATTGCCGCCGACGGCATGGATGTTGGCGTGATTAACGCGTGGAAATCACTTTCAAATATCAATTTGTATATTGAAAACGCCGGGGATTATCTGCCCGGGCTTGATGTGCCGGGGACTGACGGCAATGGGGACGGCACAGTCACAGCGTCTGCCGCCAACCTTGATGAGTATGATTTTCAATACGGGAATCCTAATCAGCCTGTTACGATAAAGGCAAATTTCAATTCTCAGCATAGCAATGTTAAAGTAACCGTATATAAAGCAGGTACACCCTCAACGATTCTGCATACGCAGTACTTCTATAACATTAACGGCACGGTATCAAAACCTGTTGCGGTTACATACACTTGCCCCTCGGGAACGTTGAGCGCAACAGGAACGTACAATGTGCGTTTTCACGCTTCAAGCAACACGACGACGGAGTACGACAATGTATATACCGTTTATATTACGAACGACCTAATGGAAACCGAATCAAACGATACATGGTCAAATGCTAATACAATTGACGGTTTTACGTCATCGTATTACGGGCGCATCT
>JAIRSR010000001.1 GCA_031255355.1 Clostridiales bacterium | reverse complement strand
AACATAGCGTTTACCGTGGGATTTTCCGATTCTAATTATTTTTCCGCGCTGTTCAAAAAGCATTGCGGCGCATCGCCGACGGCGTACAGAAAATCAACCAACACATAAAAAAACCTGTTAATCTAAGGGGCGATTAACAGGCTCTATGGTATGTTTGGACTGCAAACACACCCTTTTATCAACAATACGGTTTTCTTACCTTTTGAAATCCGGGAATCAGACCCAAAACAGGCAAACGGTGCTTTTGGAGTAAATCCTCTTGGCTTTTCACGCGGTCGTCAAACAAATCAAGCAAATAGACCAACGCCAAACTCAAAAGCCCCCCGAACACCGCGCCGACCAGCGTATTTTTGCGCGTATTCGGGCCGTAGGGCACGATCGGCGTGTTCGCCGCGTCAATGACGTCTGCGGAACCGCCGTTAATCACCCTTTGGATTTCATCATTCGCGTGATCCAACATGGTCTGCACAATCTCTGCGGCGTGTTGCGGAACCGCGCTGAACGCTTGCACCATCAGTATTTCCGTATCGTTCACCGCGTCCACCGCAATCACTTTCCGCAACCCGGCGGGGGCATACGCGCCGCCTATTTTTTCGTTAATCGCACGCAGGAACGTGTCGCTTTTCAAAATTTCAATGCAAGTCGTGGCAAGCCGCTGTGAGGCGTACATATCGCTTAGACTGACGTTCTTGCTTACGTCGTTCGTAGGGCTGACCGTTACAATGTTGTAAGTGCTGTTCGTGTTGGTAACATACAGCGTCCCCTGTGACATATACACCGGCGTAACAAAATAGCGGGTATAGGCGAACGCCGCCGCGCCGCCCGCCAGCGTTAGCGTCAAAATCAGCCACCATTTGCTAAGAATCAAGCGTACATAACTTATAATATTGATTTCACTGTTCAAAAAAACGTCACCTCAAAATTTTATTTTAGCCGCGAAAATCCGCCGCGCTACAACCGCGCCGCTTCCCGCAAGACTGCCGCCGCCGTCGATCAACACGTCGAGCGCCTTACCGCCCCGCCCCGCGACGAACAGTTGATGCGCCTCGTCACTGACCGCGTACAGCAGACATAGCGCGAGCGCCGCCGCCCACACCACGGCAATCCGCTTTTGCGGCACGGTGCGCTCGATCGCAAGCGTCGTCAGCAAGCCAAGGGAAAGATACAGCAAAAAATGGGCGTACTTCCGAATAGGCGCGTTCGCGTCCTCGACGGTGTTTTGGTCTGCCTCCGTCAGAGTATCCACGATTTTCCGCGTAACACTGCGGCTCAGTTTTTCGGATTGCTCCGCAGGTTGCGCGGAAAACAAAAAGATTACAGCCATATTCGCGATCACCGCCGCCCACAAAACGCCCTTGATCGATCCCAACAGATTCCACCCCCGACTGCCCTTTCCCGCTTAATTTACGGCGGCTCACCCTATGACCTTACATAAAGCCCCAACACGCCGTAGATAATTTTGGCGGCCTCGCGCCGTGTCGCGCCGTCGTTCGGGTGAAAATAGCCGTCGCCGTCGCCCGATATAACGCCCGCCTGATACAACAGCCGAACGCCCTCCTCCGCGTACGCGCTGATCTCGCCGCCGTCACGGAACGCCGCGCCGTCCAACGGCGGCTCCGCGCCGAACACGTTTTGCTGTTTGAGGACGTTGGCGGCAATGGTGCAAATGTCCTGCCGCGTAATGTCCTCGCCAACGCCGAAGCGACCGTCCCCCACGCCGTTGATGAACCCGAGTTTATACGACGCGGCAACCGGAGTATAGTACCAATCCCCGGCGTTTACGTCAGTGAAATTCATATAACACTTATCGTCGTAAAAACCGAAAAGTTCCGTAATGAGTTTCACAAATTCCTCGCGGGAAACAGCGTCCTCCGGCGCGAAAATCCGCGCTTCCTTGCCGTTGATGATCCCCCTGTGGTACAGCCCCTCGATATAGCGGCTGCCCCAATCGCCTTGCGCGTCGTCAAAATAGCGCGGCATTGCCCGAATCGCGTAATATCCCGACGCGTCAATCCTAACGTACAAATTGCCGTCAGAGTAAAAACTGTACTTGACAGGCTCCAAGGTATCGGTGATTTTATACGCCATCGCGCTATCGTCCGTCACGGGGATTTCAAGCACACACGCGCCGTCTAAGCCGCCGAACTCCTGTCTTGCGCCGTCAAGATACCACGCCGCCTCGATTACGTCCGCGCCGAAAAGGTCTACCCCCGCAATCACGCCGGTATCCGTGATTACGCTGTAATTCACCGTACCGCCGCGATACCCGGTCGAACCGCCGCTGCCCGGCGGCACAACAGACCGCGCCGGGGTGTAAAACCCGACTTCCCGCCCAAGCGTCCGCACCCGCGCACGCTCCTCCTCCGTCAACGCCGCGCTGATTGCCGCCAACCGCGCCGCGATTCCGTCCTCCCGCCAACCGTTTTCCTCCGCGAAAGCGTTCACCCCGCGCCGCAACGCCGGCGAAAGTCCGTACAACGCAAACCCGCCGTCCGCGCCGTCCGTAATCAGCGGAAACCCGCCGTTCGCGTCAGTGAGGAACCCGAGCAGTTTGGCGATCACCCCGGCGGTAACGCCGTCGTCACGCGCCAAGGTTTCCAAACCGTCGGTTTTTTGATACGCCGCGTCGATAAAATACTCCAGAGCCTGCGCCGCGCCGTCCGACAACTGCCGCGTTTCCCTGTTGTCAAAGGCGTTTGCGTATTCCCGCCGCACTTCCTCATCGATCAACTTCACGCTGTTGACCGCGCGAATCATACTTTCCTTATCAGTATACGCCAAAAGGGGTTTGATATAATCGTTGAACAGCCCCGCCTCCTCCGGCGTGTACCGCGCGATCGCGTAGGCAATCGCGTCAATGCCCGAATCGCTGATGAACATCGGTTTGATTAGGGTAACCAAACTTTTGCGCTCCTGCGCCGTATACCGAAGCATAGCGTTGACCGCCCTGTTCGCGAAGCCGGGCGTATCCGCAGACGCGGAACAAGCCGCGCCGAAACACAGCGCGGCTGTCAACACTGCCGAAATAAGCCGTTTCCTCATCATAGGTCAATCCTCTGCGAATAGATGTTCCGTCGTCATAAAGTTATACATCATGGTCGCGGTTTCGCCCCGCGTCACGTCGTTCAAAGGACGGAACGTATTGTCCTCATACCCCCGCACAATGCCAAGCGCGAACGCCTTTTCCACGGAAGCCAACGCCCAACCGCTGATGTCGTCCTTGTCGGCAAAGGGCAATACCGCGCCGTTCGGCGTTTGCGCGACGCTCCGCTCAAGAACGGCGGTCATTTCCTCGCGGGAAATAATATTCAACGGACGGAACGTACCGTCGCCGTAACCCTTGTAAATTTGCAACTGCAACAACAGCGCGACGGAATCCCGCGCCCATTCCGCGATGTCGCCGCCGTCGTCAAACGGTGTTTCCTCCACGGTACCCAACCGCGCTTCCAACCGCAACGCGCGTACCAACGCCACCGCGATTTCCTGCCGTGTGATGCCTAAATCCGGGCGGAAGGTACCGTCGCCGTAGCCGCGAAACACACCTTTGCCCACCATGACCGCGAGATACGGCGCGGACCAATGCTCCAGCGCGTCGGGAAGTCCGCTCAGCACGGATAGCAACTCCTCGGTATCCGGGCTTGGCGCGGGAATCTGTACGGGAACATTTGGCGGAGGTTCCACGGGAGGATTCACCGGCACACGCGGAGGATTGCCGCCGCCCGGACCGCCGCCGCTCGTACTTTTGTACGGCGTATACATATCAAGAATCTCAAATACCCGCTTATAGTTCGCGATTGCGGCGTTACTCGCGGAAGTGTTACCGTTTTTGATAATATCCGTCAAAACCTCTTTGCCGTACGCCGGCGGGTCGTCAAGCGCTAATTTGTTGGTATTTTCCCTGTCGTCCGTCAGCGTAAAACTGCCGCGAATACAACTGAGCAGGCTCAAAAATACCTTGGCGGTAATGCGGTGGTCCGTGGCAAGCGCGTCCCGAAACTCCGCGCCGACCAACTCCGCGTACACCGCGTTCAGCGCGTCCTCCTCCGCGCGGGTCAAATCGGGATACGCCGTTCTGTCGGTAAAGTCCCGAATAGCGCGTTGCCGCTCACTTTCGGGCAAACTTCTGATAAACCGCAGTACAAACAGCAATTCGGACTTTCGCGCGCTAAAATAATCCGCGAAATCCGCAATGGATTGCGGCACGGTGTTCGCGTCGCCGTTCACCACCGCGATCAAAGCGTCGATTCCCTCGTTGGTTTCAAAATACGGCCTGCCGCTGTGATACATCGCGCTTCGTTCTGCGGCGGGGTGTTGCGCCAACTGCACTTCCAGCGTATGGATCAACGCGAGCAGACTTTCATAGCCCACCGCCGCGTCCGCAACCAAAACACCGCGCGGGGACAGTCCCGCCAAACCGCTGACCACCAACAACAAACATAGTACCCGACAAATTTTCCTTTTCATAACCCTAACACGCTCCTTTTGCGTAACGCGCCGTATGCGCGTCCGATATGACTTTCAGATCAGGCTCTTATATTCAGCACCCGCGCCGAACCCGCGCGGCAACGCCGATTCGCGCTTCCCGCCGCCGCTGTAAACGTAATCGAAAGCGTCCCCTGTTTCCTTTGCCGCGCCCTGGTAAGTATACGTATCGACCAGATTCGCCAAAAGCCCCCGAATACGCGAACAATCATGCGTATCTGCGGCGCGGAGCAACTCTTTCAGCCCCGCCTCAAATTCGGGGAAGTCCACGGTAACCGGCTTTGCGATGAAAATCTTATTGTTCGCCGTTTTGCGCAGTCCCTCATCGTCCATGAGGATTTCCTCGTGCAACTTTTCGCCGGAGCGCAAGCCGGTAATTTCAATATCAATATCCTGATACGGTTCCAACCCGGAAAGCCGTATGAGGTTCACCGCCAAATCATAGATTTTCACCGGCTTACCCATGTCGAGGACGTAAATCTCCCCGCCGGAGGCGTAGGACGCGGCTTCAAGCACCAACTGCGCCGCCTCGGGTATCGTCATGAAAAACCGTGTAATGTCCTTATGCGTTAGGGTAATCGGCCCGCCGTTTTTGATCTGTTTTTTGAACAGCGGCACGAC
>JAIRSR010000089.1 GCA_031255355.1 Clostridiales bacterium | reverse complement strand
TTATCATCTCATTTTGCGCAAGTATTGTCAATAGACGGGTGTGGGAAACAGCGTTGTTTTCCCGATTATCACACAATTGTAATAATTCGCAACTCTCAAACAGGTCTATTGACAAGTTTCCGCAAAATGTTTATAATATATTTATCTGTTAAACTATCGCACAGAGGTGAAACGAAATGCAAAGCGTCGTCAAGTTGAACCCGGACGAACAGCCGCCGCGCTGCGGCATATGCGTCTACTCGCGCGAATTGAGCGGTCTTGCGGAACTGTCCTGCGAAAAAAAAGGCATTGTTTCCGCAGACTTTGTGTGCAAAAAATTTTCGCTTGATATTATGGCGAAAACGGTGCGCCGAAAGCGCTCCCTTGACGCCAAGCGGATCGCGGAATCGGATTTCAGTATATAACAGCCCGCCGACACTCCCCCGCGCGGGAGTGTTTCGGCACGGTTTGAGAAATGGGTGGTAACGTGATCGCTAAAGTGAAAAGTTGCGGGTTGACGGGGCTGGACGGCTATATTGTGGAAGTCGAGGTAGATATTTCTATGGGGCTGCCCGCGTTTGACATCGTGGGGCTGCCCGACGCCGCCGTCCGTGAAAGCAAGGAGCGCGTTCGTTCCGCGATGAAAAACAGCGGCTTTGAGCCTCCGATCAAGCGGATTACGGTAAACCTTGCCCCTGCCGACAAGAAAAAAGAGGGCCCCGCGTATGATTTGCCGATGACCGTCGGCATTTTACGCGCTACGGAGCAACTAAAGGCGGAGGATTTTGACGAATATATGTTTTTCGGCGAACTTTCGCTTGACGGGACGCTGCGCCCGGTCGCGGGGGCGCTTCCTATGGTGGTCTGCGCGAAGCGGAGCGGGATTCAAAAGGTGATTCTGCCCAAGGACAACGCGGACGAAGCGGCGGTGGTGAGCGGCGTTGAGGTGTACGCCGCAGAGCATTTATATGATATTGTACGGCACCTGCGGGGCGACGCGCGAATGTCGCCGCGAGTCGTTGACGTTGACGCGCTTTTCGATACGGGCGGCAGTTATCCGATTGATTTCTCTGACGTTCGGGGACAGCGAAACGTCAAGCGGGCAATGGAAGTCGCCGTAGCGGGGGGACATAATATTATCATGATTGGCGCACCGGGGAGCGGGAAGTCCATGCTTGCGCGGCGTTTGCCTACCATACTTCCCGATTTGACCTTTGATGAGGCGTTGGAAATCACTACGATACATTCCGTCGCGGGGACGCTTCCGCGCGGTGCGTCTCTGTTGACGGCGCGGCCGTTCCGAAGCCCGCATCACAGCGTTTCCGCAGCGGGTCTGGCGGGGGGCGGCGTGATTCCGCGCCCGGGGGAATTGAGCCTTGCCCATAACGGCGTACTGTTTTTGGACGAACTCCCCGAATTTAGACGCGATGCGCTGGAAGTGATGCGCCAACCGTTAGAGGACGGCGTTGTGACAATTTCGCGCGTGAGCGGCACATTGACCTACCCGAGCAGGACGATGTTCGCCGCGTCCATGAACCCCTGTAAGTGCGGCTACTACGGCGACGCGGCGCGGGAGTGCGTCTGTACCCCGCCGCAAATTTCAAAATACGTCGGCAAAATCAGCGGGCCTCTGTTGGATCGGATTGATATTCACGTAGAAGTCGCGTCAGTGAACTATGCCGACCTGGACGGCGCGGCGCCTGCCGAGGGGAGCGCGGACATCAGAGCGCGGGTGAACAAGGCGCGGAAAGTCCAACTCGCGCGGTATGCCGAAGCGGGGATTTTTTCCAACTCGCAACTCGCGTCCGCAGACTTGCGGCGGTACTGCGTTTTGGGTACGGAGGAACGCGCGTTGTTAAAGGCGGCGTTTCATAACCTTGGCTTGTCCGCACGCGCCCATGACAGAATCTTAAAGGTCGCGCGTACCATTGCCGATTTGGACGGCAGTGAACGGATTACGACCAACCATATCGCGGAAGCGATACAGTACAGGAGTTTAGATAGAAAATATTGGCAATAATGGAGGTATGTTTGAAAAATACCGTAATGTGTACTTATTATAAAGAAACGAGAGGGCGTACATGCTGAATATTGTGTTGGTGGAGCCCGAAATCCCGCAGAACACGGGCAACATTGCCCGCACCTGCGCCGCGACAGGCGCAAGGCTTCACCTTATCGGGCCTATGGGCTTTGCGGTGGACAGCGCGAAAGTCAAACGCGCGGGGTTGGATTATTGGTGGCTGGTCGATATTACGTACTATGATTGTTGGGCGGAGTTCGCGGACGCGCACAAGGACGACGCGCTGTTCTTTTTGTCCACAAAGGCACGGACGGATTACAGCGAAGCGCGGTATCCCGCCGGGGATACCTACCTTGTGTTCGGCAAGGAAACAAAGGGACTTCCGGAGCAACTCCTGCGGGAAAATTATGATAGATGCTTTCGGCTTCCAATGGTGGAGGACGCGCGTTCGCTGAATTTGTCCAACGCGGCGGCGGTCGCGGCGTATGATTATTTCAGACGAATGGGCTTTCCCGGTTTGAAGCGGGGCGGTACGCTGTGAGGAAATTTTAGACAGGTTCTAAAAGAAAGGAGTGGGACGGTTGAAAATTCTTATGGTATTGAATGGCCTTGACATCGGCGGCGCGGAAACGCATGTGGTCGAACTTTCCAAGGAACTCACGCGGCGGGGGCATGAAATCATAATCGCGTCCAACGGCGGCGTGTTTGAAAAGGAAATCGGCGCGGCGGGAATCCGTCACGTGCAATTGCCGCTCCACAAAAGAGACGCGCGGAAGATGCTCGCGGCTTACTTCGGGCTGAAACGGTTGATTCAAGAGGGGAATTTCGACTTGGTACACGTTCACGCGCGAATCCCGGCTTTTATTTGCGGACTGATTCGCAAAACCGTCAAATTCCGTTTTATTACCACCGCGCATTGGACGTTCGATACAGACAAATGGCTGGTGAAACGCCTGAGCAATTGGGGGGAGCGCACAATCGCCGTAAGCGAAGACATCAAAGCGTATCTTATGAGAGATTACAGATTGCCCGGGCGCAACATCACCCTCACCATAAACGGCATTGACATAAAGAAATTTTCGCCGGAGGTTTCCCCCGGGGATATTTTGACGGAATTTAACCTAAACGCGGACGCGCGGAGGATTGTCTACGTCAGCAGAATGGATTCGGACAGGAGCAAGGTTGCGTTTCAACTGGTTGAGATCGCGCCGCGTCTGGAAGCGCGGTATCCCGGCATTGAGATTGTAATCGTCGGCGGCGGGAACGATTATGAGAAACTCCTCCGCGCGGCGGAGGACCGCAACAAAAAGGCGGGGAAGCGCATCATCATTGTCGCCGGGGTGCAGACGGACATTAACCGTTTTGCCGCCGCAGCAGATGTGTTCGTGGGGGTGAGCCGCGCGGCGTTGGAGGCTATGGCGGCGGCGAAGTCCGTCGTAGTCGCGGGGAACGAGGGGTATATCGGGGTGTTTCGCGAGGACAAACTAAATATCGGCATAGCGACGAACTTTTGCTGCCGGGGCTGCGCGGAGTCCGACAGCCAAACGCTGTACCGCGACCTTGCCGCGCTGTTGGAGCAAACGCCGTCGGAACGTGCGGAAGCCGGCGGGTTTAACCGAAGCGTTATCCTCAATTTCTATTCCGAAAAGCGCATGGCGGACGATTGCGAACGCGCCTACGGGGGGTTGCTCTCTATCGACAAAAAACGCCCGGGGGATATTGTAATTTCCGGCTATTACGGCTATAAAAACCACGGCGATGATTCCTTGCTATCCGCCATTATCAGCAACATCAGGGAAATCAAGCCGGACGCCGCGATTACCGTGCTATCCGCCTCCCCTGCGGAAACACGGCGCACCTACGGCGTGGGCAGTATCCACCGCTTCAACATCTTTCAAACCGCGCGGGCAATGCGCCGCGCCAAACTGCTCATCAGCGGCGGCGGCAGTCTGTTGCAGGACGTGACCAGCACAAAGTCGTTGCTGTACTACCTTTTTATTATCAAACTCGCCAAAACGCTTGGGATGCGGGTGATGATTTACGCCAGCGGAATCGGCCCGATTTGCAACCGCAACAACAGAGCGGCGACGGGCAGGACGCTCAACACCGTCGATTGTATCACACTGCGCGAACCCGCTTCCTATGACGAACTCAAGGCGCTCGGCGCGGACGCGCCGCCCGTGCATGTTACCGCAGATCCCGCGTTTGCGCTGTGCAAAGCGGAGGAGGGCGCGTTGGAGGAAATATTCCAAAAAGAGGGGATAGACCGCAACCGGGGGTACTTTATTGTCAGCGTCCGTCCGTGGAAAAAGGCGGGCGCGGACTTTGCGCAAAACCTTGCCGCGCTTTGCGATTACATCACGGAAAAACACGGCGTTACCGCGCTGTTTATCCCCATGCAGCGGGGACAGGACATGGCGGCGACCGAACAGATTACCGAAAAAATGAAGCGGGAATGTCACGTGCTTCGCGGCGTTTATTCCCCGCAGGAACTGATTGGAATCGCGGAACAGGCGCGGTTTGTCATTGGTATGCGTCTGCATATTTTGATTTACGCCGTCACCGCGTGTGTGCCTGTGTTCGGGCTGTCCTATGACCCGAAAGTGGACGCGATGCTGGCGTATTTATCCCAGCGTTATAAGGAAAACGTCGAGGAAGCGAGCCTTTCGCGCATGAAAAAGGGTATTGATGAGATTATGGAAAAAAATGACCTTTTGCGGGAGGATCTCGGCAACCGTCTGCGTGACATGCGGGAAAAAACAAGGCGGGACGCGGACTTCGCCGTCGCGCTTTTGAAAAAGTAAAAAAATTTCCGTTTTCATATTGACATACATAATATTGTGTTGTATAATTATTCTTGCCACTAAATATAGTGGATACGAAAAAACTGCCAACTTTGCGCGGCGACCCGCGCCAATCCCGCATGGCACTTGTTTTTTCGCGATTCGGACTATTTTGTGAAAGGAATGGGAAACGGTTATGGATACTATTATCAAGCGTGACGGGCGCGTTGCGCCGTTTCATTATGAAAAGATTGCGGATGCTTTGATGAAAGCGTTTGAGGCGGGCGGCGCGCGGAAGGACTATGATTACGCGCTGTCACTCGCGCGGCGGGTGCAGTCGAAAATTATCGAGGCGAACCTCGCCTCGCCTACCGTCGAGCAGGTGCAGGATTTCGTGGAAAACGTGCTGATTGAAAGCGGCCACGTCCGTACCGCGAAAGCCTATATCCTGTACCGCGCGGAGCGGACGCGCTCGCGGGAGATGAACACCCGCTTGATGAAGATTTACGAGGATATTACCTTTAAGTCGTCCAAGGACAGCGACATCAAGCGCGAAAATGCCAACGTCAACGGCGACACCGCTATGGGGACGATGCTCAAATACGGTTCCGAGGGCGCGAAGCAGTTTTTTGATATGTTCGTACTCAAACCGGAACATTCCGAAGCGCACCACAACGGCGATATCCACATTCACGACTTGGACTTTTTGACCATGACGACCACCTGCTGCCAAATCGACCTCATCAGTCTGTTTAAGGGCGGCTTCTGCACCGGACACGGCGTTCTGCGCGAACCGAACGACATCGCGAGTTACGCCGCACTCGCGTGTATCGCCATTCAGTCCAACCAAAACGACCAGCACGGCGGGCAGAGTGTGCCGAACTTCGATTACGGCATGGCGCCCGGCGTGATTAAGACGTACCGCAGGAAGTACCGTCACAATCTTTCCAAATCGCTGTCGCTGATCGGCGGCGTGAATTTTGACGACAGCGAACTGAAAAAACTACAGAACCGTCTGCTGGAACAGGGTTTGGTGCTGCGTATGGAGGACTATAAAAAATACTGCGACGCGGAACTGAAAGAACTTGTCGCCGCCGGAATCGACAAGGCGCTTGTGAAGCGGTGCCAGGAATATTCGCTCCAAAAATCCTTGGAGGAAACGGACAGGGCGACCTTTCAAGCAATGGAAGCGTTGGTGCATAACCTCAACACGATGCACTCCCGCGCGGGGGCGCAAACGCCGTTTTCGTCCATCAACTACGGCATGGATACCAGTCCCGAGGGCAGAATGGTCATCAAAAATATCCTGCTTGCGGAGGAGGAAGGCTTGGGCGGCGGGGAAACGCCCATATTCCCCATACACATTTTCCGCGTCAAAGAGGGCGTGAATTATAATCCCGGGGATCCGGGCTACGATTTGTTCAAGTTGGCGATGCGCGTCAGCGCGAAGCGGCTGTTCCCGAACTTCGCCTTTCAAGACGCGCCGTATAACATCAAGTATTATAAAGAGGGGCGGCCTGAAACGGAAATCGCCTACATGGGCTGCCGTACACGGGTCATCGGCAACGTATGCGACCCTGAGCGCGAGGTTTCTTTCGGCAGGGGCAACTTGAGTTTCACCTCCGTCAATCTGCCGAGGATTGCCATGAAAGCCAAGGGGAGCGTGGATTGGTTCTTTGAGGAGTTGGACAGGAAAATCAACCTCTGTATCGACCAACTGCTGGAGCGGTTCGAGATACAGGCGGCGAAAAAGGTGCGGAATTATCCGTTCCTTATGGGCGAGGGCGTTTGGATGGACAGCGAGAAGTTAGGGCCGGACGACGAGGTGCGGGAGGTGCTTCGGCACGGTACGCTGACCCTTGGTTTTATCGGGCTTGCGGAGGCGTTGAAAGCGCTGACGGGCAAGCACCACGGCGAGAGCGAAACCGCGCAGAATCTGGGCTTGGACATTGTCGCGCATATGCGGGAGCGCATGGATAACGAAAGCGCGAAAAGAAACATGAACTTTACGCTGATTGCCACCCCCGCCGAGGGTTTGTCGGGCAGATTCGTGAAGTTGGATAAAAAACTTTTCGGTGAAATCGAGGGCGTGACAGACCGGGATTACTACACCAACAGTTTCCATGTACCTGTGTATTACCCTGTCAACGCGTTTGACAAAATCCGCTTGGAAGCGCCTTACCACGCGCTGACGAACGCCGGGCATATCACGTATGTGGAATTTGACGGCGACCCGTCGAACAATATCCCCGCCTTTGAAAAGGTCATCCGCGCCATGCACGACGCGGGCGTGGGCTATGGTTCGGTGAACCACCCGGTAGACCGCGACCCGCTGTGCGGTTATAACGGCATCATCGGGGACAATTGCCCGAAGTGCGGGCGGGACGAGGGGGAGTACTCTTTCGAGCGGATTCGCAGGATTACCGGCTATCTTGTAGGCACCTTAGACCGCTTCAACAACGCCAAGTTAGCGGAGGTCAAGGATCGGGTGCGGCACGGCATAGAAAAAGCATAACAACGGTATAAAAACAGTATAAAAACAGTATAAAAACGAAAAATATACAGTAATTGTTGCGGATTGCCGC
>JAIRSR010000225.1 GCA_031255355.1 Clostridiales bacterium | reverse complement strand
CGTTTTTCGCGCCCGCCTCGATCGCCATATTCGCTACGGTGAAGCGGTCGTCCATAGACAACGCGCCAACGCCGTCCCCGCCAAATTCCAGCGACATATACCGTGCGCCGTCAACGCCGATTTGTCCAATGAGGTGCAGAATCATATCCTTGCCGCTCACCCGCTTGGACGGCTTGCCGCGCAAGATTACCCGAACCGCGTCGGGCACCCGAAACCACAACTCCCCCGCCGCCATACCCGCCGCCATATCGGTACTCCCCACGCCGGTGGAAAACGCGCCGAGCGCACCGTAAGTGCAGGTATGCGAATCCGCGCCGATGACCGCGTCCCCTGCGGTAACAAGCCCTTTTTCGGGAAGCAGCGCGTGTTCGATCCCCATTTGCCCCACCTCGAAGTAGTTCTTGATCGCGTACTTTTTCGCAAATTCACGGACGGTCTTTGCCTGCCGCGCCGATTTGATGTCCTTGTTCGGACAGAAATGGTCAGGTACCAGCGCGATTTTCTCATTGTCAAACACCTGCTCCGCCCCGATTTTTTCAAACTCCCGTATGGCAAGCGGCGAAGTGATGTCGTTGCCCAGCACCAAGTCCAAACGCGCGGTAATCAGTTCCCCCGCTTTCACGGCAGACCGTCCCGCGTGTTGCGCCAATATTTTTTGCGTCATTGTCATTGCCATAATACTATCCTACCTCCCGTTTCATCGAACCCGCCCGGCAAACGGAACCGCGCCGGACAGGTCTATTGTATCATGAATTTTGATTTTTTTCAATGCCTCGGGGAGACCCCCCGCTACGGCTCCAGCGTATGCTCCACCGCGAGGGCGAAAATCCGCTTGACGTGGTTGTCGCCAAGGGAATAGTATGAGGACTTCCCCTCCCGCCGCACAAGCACCAACCGCGCCTGCCGCAGGATGCGCAGTTGATGCGATACCGCCGATTGCGTCATGCCGACCGCCTCTGTGAGGTCGCAGACGCACATCTCATTTTCAAACAGGGCGCATATGATTTTCGTCCGCGTCGTATCGCCGAACACCTTAAACAGTTCCGCAACGTCGTAAAGTACTTCGTCTTGGTGCATTTTCAGCGTGACCTCCCGCGCTTTCGCGGTATGCACGGTATTTTCATCATAGACTTCCATTCGCAACACCTCAATATCAACGTATGAACGAATGTTCATATATTCATTATATCACGTCCCGCGCAAAAGTCAAGTGATTTTTTCACACATTGCAACTTTTTTCCGCAAGGCGCAAAAATTACCCGCCGTGAAATCGAATTGTAATAAAAAAATGTCGGATTTTCTGGTATAATGGAATCTGTACCGCGATACGCGGGCGCGGCGGCGGGTTCGGCGCGGCGCGTAACAGAATTTACTAAAATAGACAGAGGTGCTGAATATGTGGAGAAAATGTATGACCGCCGTGATTGCGGCGGCGGTGTCCCTCACCGTTGGCTTCACCGCCGGCGTGTACGCGCTGGGCGGCATTGATACGCATTGGGCGGGCAAATACGCCGCCGCCCTCAATCAAATGGGCATCTTTCACGGCGACGACTACGGCGACGCGCGGCTTGCGGATCCTATAAAGAGGAGTGAGTTCCTCGCGCTTTTGGTACGCGCGGTGTATTCCGAGGAGGAACTTTCGGCGGGGACTGTGGAATTTTCCGACGTGCCGCGCGGCGCGTGGTACCGTGACGTCGCGGGCTTCGCGCACCAAAAGGGTATTGTAAAGGGCGACGGCGCAGGGCGGTTCCTTCCCGACGCCAATGTCAAGCGTGAGGAAATCGTCCTCATGCTCGTCCGCGCGTTGGAACTGAGCGGAACCGTCGCCGGCTTTACGGATATTGACGAGGACTACGCGTATTACAGCGAGGTATGCGCGGCGGTGGCAAGCGGTATCGTCAACGGATACGCGGACGGCAGTTTCGCGCCGAAAAACAACGCTACGCGGGGCGAGGCGGCGGCAATGATCGCGCGAATGCTCGGCGCGGCGGACGGCGGCGGGGAGACCCCCCCGGAACCTATGGCAGACCGCAGCGGCGCTTCCGAAAAGATTAACCTAACGTGGCATCATCTGTACTCCGCTGACGTTGCGGACAGCGGCGCGGTCATGCCCGGCGTGAACGTAGTTTCGCCCACGTGGTTCAGAATCAGAAGTTTCGCGGACGAAACACCCGCTTCCTATGAGTATAAACTCGCGGGGGATAACATCTATTATTTGCAGGATTTGGGCAACCCGAAGTATATAGACGACGCGCGGGCAAAGGGCTATCAAGTGTGGGCGCTGTTCAAGTCGAACGACTTTTCCGCCAGAAACAACAGCGGCTTTTTGAACGATACGGACGCCAGAAGTTCCGCCGTGAATCTCATGCGGCAAATGATTCTCAAATATGACTTGGACGGCATTAACATGGATTTTGAAAATATGCTCGTTTCGGATAAGGATATTTACACGGCGTTCGTCAAGGAAATGAGCGATATGACACGGGACTTGGGCGTTACGCTTTCCGTTGACGTGACGAAGT
>JAIRSR010000207.1 GCA_031255355.1 Clostridiales bacterium | reverse complement strand
CCCGCCTTTCGGTAAAGGCCGCCGTGCGCAATCACACGGCAATCCCTTACGCCGACGGAACAGTCTACCTGGACGATTTTTATATTTACACGGGGGACGCGCCTGTGGAATCACCGCGTACCCTTGCGGTACCCGGCGCGGCAGTCACCTACATGAACAAGCAGTTTACCGCCGACGCGCTCAATTCGCGGGGGCATGGCGCGATTTCCTTTGACAGCGCGGTCAGTGTGGTAGACCGTCCGTCGGCGTTTAACAAAAGCGCGGCGGCGGTCTTGGGCGCGGACGGCGTGTATTTCCCCTTGGAAACAGCGGCGGAGCGGGACTTCCACGCTACCGTCATCTATCAAGCGGACGGCGCGGCGGAGTTTTTCGTCAAAAACCGCGCGGGACACGCCGAACGGCTGTTTTCCCTCAACGCGTCAGACCGGTTTGAACGCGCGGAAATCGCGTTTCACTTCGGCGCGGGGAAAGCGGTTTTGACCTACGCGGACGGCGGGACGGACGAAGCGGCGTTCACGCTGAAAGACGCGGCGTACTTCGGCTTTTTCGGCGCGGGAACGCGGATTACAATCAACAAAATTTTCGCCTACGGCGGCGCGGAACGCTTGGAGGACGGCTATTTCAAAGATTATTCCTATCAAAAAAAGGCGATCATGGAACTTACGGAAAACGCCGGGTGGCGCAACGCCTACGCCGCGCTTTCCAAGGGAATCTTTTTAAGCGTCGATTTTTACCAAGCGTCGGTGTTCGGCAACAAATTGCGCTATACCGGGCAGCCGCCGCGCGTGTTTCACGATTTGCCGTACGTTCCCGCGGAGGAAACAATCGCGTTTTTCGGCGGCGAGGTGCTGCAAAATGACGACGACGGCATTGTGTTTACGGCAAACGGCGATACCGCGCGGGTGACGGCGGAGGAGTTGTACACCGCGAAAAACACCGTCTATATGACGGCGAAAAGCCTTGCCGCCGCCTTTGGGCTGACCCTATCCTGGGACGGCGCGTATCTTATGGGCTTCGGCAAGGGTATGCTGTTTTCCCCGACGGAGGAAAACCTCAACCTAAAGGGCGCGGTGTATTACCAACGTCCGAGCGGTGAGGAAGTCTTTGACCGCATTGAAAAGGCGGGCAACCTGCACCCCCGCGTTATGGCGAACGCGGAGCGCATTGCGGAAATCCGCGCGAATATCAACACAAACCCCACCATTAGGCAGTGGTATGAAAGACTCAAGCAGAACGCGGATTCCTATGTCGATACCTACGCGCTTTACTTCGTCAAAGCGGATGGTGTGCGTCTGCTTACCGTTTCCAACACCATGCAGGCGCGTATGGAAGCGCTTGGCATCGCGTATAAAATGACAGGCGACACAAAATACGCGGAAGCGGCGTGGCGCGACCTCAACGCGGTTTCCAAATTCGCCACGTGGAACCCCACGCACTGGTTGGATATTGGGTCGATGTCTATCGGCGTGGCAATCGGCTACAGTTGGTTTTACGATTATTTGACGGAAGCGCAAAGGGAGATTATCGTGGAGGGCTACCGCCGCAACGCGCTGAAGCCGTATATTGATTCGGTGGATTCCACGGATTGGTGGACGGTTACGCCGACCAACTGGAATCCGTGGTGTCACGGCGGCATGATGCTTGGCATTATCGCGATGAGTGACCGTTTAGGGGACGAGGGCAAGTACGCGCTGGATCGAATGTTCCCGTACTTGGAATACCTGTATCCGTCCTTTATCCCCGACGGCGCGTGGCTGGAGGGCACGGCATACCACGCGGCGACGCTGCGCTATCTTTCCATGTGGTGCGAAACAATGGAAGCGGCGACCAACGGCGCGGACTTCGGCTATTGGGATTTGCCGGGCATGGACATGACTTCTTACTACGGCGACGCGCTCTCCGGCGCGGGCGGCGTGTTCAACTACGGCGACAACACCGAAACACGCGCGAATTACGAAGCGCAGGCGTGGTTCGCGAAAAAGTACCGCGACCCGGGGTTGGCGCAGTTGCGTTTTTCCAATATGCAGGCGAACAACACCACGCCTGTATTTTACGACCTCATCATGGCGCGGCCGGAGATGTTCGGCGAGAAAAACACAATGGAAAGCGATGTGTATTACAAAAGCCTTAGTTTGGTATCCATGCGCACAAGTTGGACGGATTCCTCGGACGGCATCTTCCTCGCGGCAAAGGGTGGGGAAAACGGTGTATCCCACTTCCACTACGACCTCGGCGGCTTCGTCTTGGACGTAGGCGGTGTGCGCTTCGCCTATGAATTAGGGCGCGAGGGCTACACCGTCACGCAGTACGACGACGAAACATATCAATACAAAAAACGTTCGGAGGGGCATAACACGTACACGATCAACCCCACCGCGCTCCCCGGGCAGGGCGACACGGCGATCGCGGAAGTTGTCGAATTTCAAACGGATCAGCGCGGCGGTTACTCGATTATCGACCTCACACAGGCGTACAGTGAGGCGCGGGACATGAAGCGCGGGTTTTTCCTCACCAACGACCGTCAGACCATGATTCTGCAAGACGAGGTGGAGTTGACAGGCGCGTCAGAGGTCTATTGGTTCCTGCACACGCGGGGCGACATTGTCCTTTCGGAGGACGGCAAAACAGCGGAGGTTACCTACAACGGCGTTACGGCGCGGTTTGACATTTTGGACAGCGACAACCAAGGCGCGATGTTCGAGGTGCGGGACGCGCTCCCGCTGGAAACTACGCCATGGTTGGAGGGACAGGGCAGGAACGAGAATTACAAAAAACTCACCA
>JAIRSR010000128.1 GCA_031255355.1 Clostridiales bacterium | reverse complement strand
CAACGATGACGAGAACGCCGTTCATTGTCGGGCACAGGGGCATCAGCGGATACCCCGAAAACACGTTGGAAAGTATGATTGCCGCGTATCAAGCGGGCAGTGATATGATAGAGTTTGATATTTACATGACGACGGACCGTGAGGTGGTCGTCATGCACGATGGCACGGTAGACCGCACCACAAACGGCACGGGCGCGATTGAGGGCATGACGCTCGCGCAGGTGAAAAACCTGACGATTAAAAACTCGGACGGGCTGAAAGTGCCGACACTGAAAGAGGTGTACCAAGAGTTTCAAGGAAAGGATATTATCCTCTTTATAGAAATCAAAAGTTCCAAGCCCGAAATACTTCAGTTAGTCAAAACGCTGACCCAACAATACAACGTGGAGGATCAAATTGTGTTCCACAGTTTCAGCGTGCCGCAATTGCGCACAGCGCGTGAGGTGTACCCCGAAATATCATGCGGGAATTTCATCCAAACCGCGCCGTCGGGCGGCGATTTGGCGGTGAAATTACAGGCGATATTTCATATATTGTCGCCGATTAACGCCTCGTACAACCCCAGCGTAACCGCCGCGGCGACCGCCTTTGACGCGGATTTTGTGCGGGCGGCGAACCATCGCGGTCTGCTGATTAGCGCGTGGACGGCAAACGCGCAAGCCGTGTTTGAGGGGTACTATAAGACGGGTTGTCACGCGATTTTGACGGATTACGCGAATTTGGCTTCGGATTACGTCACCGACCTTCGGGTCAATACCTACCAAGCGGACATTTTGCCGCGTGAGTCCGTTGCCCTTTTCGCGGAGCCGGTTACCCAAAGCGGCGGCGCGGCGGCGGGGGAGGCGGTGTTGGTCAAGTTGGACGGCAACGTCACGTTGCACGGCGGCAGGCCGGACGGCGAGGGCAAGGCGGTGTACGCCTATAAATATACGCAGTCCTACGGCGGCGACGCGTATGATGTCTACAGTCAGCCGATTGAAATTAACGTGTTAAAGCGGTTGCTTTCGTATCACGTCGCGGGGAACGAGAATCCCTTTGCCGACGGCAAGTTTGACGCGGAAGTGACGCTGGTCAACCTGTCTAACCGCGCGAAAACGCCCTTTGTCATTATCGCGGTGTACGCGCCGATTCACGAGTTGGCGTATGTGGAAATCACGCCGTTGCCGGAGGGAATCGCGCCGTATGGAACGGTAACATTGCCGAAAAGCCTTGCCGTCCCGGAACACGCGCGGAAACTCCTTGTGACAATCGTGGACGACGACGGCATAACGCCGCTGGTCACGGCGCATACCATAGTAAAATAACATCAATACGGCAAAACGGCTTGAACACAGGGGACGGTTCTGCCATTCCCCTGTGTTTATCGTTTTGATTTTGATTCCCTCTATCGTACAACTCCCCGGCGTATATTTCAACGGCTGACCTAAGCAGTGCATTAGGTCAGCCGTTTTTATCCGTTTTTTTATTTGTGGTATATCCCCGGTAGATTTGCGCGGGTGGTTCATCGGGCATTGGAATCTTTTAACAGATCACGGATTTCCTCCAACAGCAGGACGGCATCGTCCCGCTTGGCGGGCGGGGGCGGGGGGGCTTCGTCCTCCCGCTTTTTCAGCAATTGATTCATAATTCTGATAAACAGGAAAATCGAACCCGCGATAATCAGAAAATCCGTCACCGACTGAATAAACGAGCCGTACATCAAGGCGAGTTCGGGCTTTTCCCCGGTTGCGGGAACCATCACCCACCGCAAGGACGAAAAGTTGATTCCGCCAAGCAGTATGCCGAACAGCGGCATAATCAAATCGCTCACCATTGACGAAACGATTTTGCCGAACGCGCCGCCGACGATAATTCCCACCGCCATATCCGCGACGTTGCCTTTGAACGCGAACTTTCGGAATTCTTCTAACAATTTCATCTAACCGCTCCCTGCTTTGCTGTTGATTGCGAATCGCACTACCGCGTGACGATCATTCCCGCCGCCGGATCCGCGACGTTGCCGCGCCCCGCTTTGCACTACACTGCATTACACTACTGCGTAATGATAATCGTATTGACGGCGTACATTCCGTAATTATCCAACGCGCCCAGCGCAATCACCGACCTGCCTGTGGTCAGCGCCTTGAGCGCGGCGACTTTGGTGGAGGTGTTGTCGATAATTTTGACGTTGGATTTCACCACTACCGTTTGCGAGGAAACGTTCCCGGTCAGTTGATCCGCGACGTCCAAACTCATCAAATTATACGCGGCGTTCACTGCGGTAACGGTACCAATCAACTGTGACGGAACAATCGCGCGGGAAATTTTGATCCTGTCGATATTTTCACTTTTCAAACTGACGCTTGCCGTCGCGCCGAGCCGCATATCGTAGAGGGTCACCTGCTCGTCCTCCACGTAGAACACCGTATCCGCCGAAACGGTATACCGCGTGGAAACGCCGCCTGTTTTAATCGTAATAGAGGGGGAGGAGGAAATCACGATTTCCTCGATCGCGCCTTCCAGCGTTTTGTTGACGCTTGTTGCGGCAAGCCGTTTGATTTGCCCCGCCGAAACGACGACTTCGGCGTTGTCCCCCCGGGCGAGGTTGAGGAACGAATCGGCAACGCCGTTGCGCGTAACCGC
>JAIRSR010000087.1 GCA_031255355.1 Clostridiales bacterium | reverse complement strand
TCGAAAAACATCTCGTAAAAGTCCCCGAGCCTAAAAAACAGTATGGTATCCTGATACTGCTCCTTAATATCGAGATACTGCCGCATCATAGGTGAAAGGCTTGCCATATCCGTTTTTTTCAACCCCTTTCGGTAACTGCCGCCGTTTCGTCAGAAATCTCAGCGGCACCCGCCGCCGCAGCCGCCGCAATCGCCGCCGCAGCCGCAATCGCCTTGCTCCGGCGAGATATAAGACGCAATCGCCGCGTTGACCCCGCGCATCAAATCATTGAACGCCGACATCGCGCCGATATACTCCGTAATGGCGGCGTTTTTCTGCAATTTTCCGTATTCCCGCTCCATATCGTTCCGAATGGCTTGCATTTCGTCCGGCGTTACGTCCTCACGCCGGGCACGCGCGGAAATTTCCGTCCGCGCCGTGTTGTACGCCGCAAGCAAAATTTGCGCGTCAGGGTCTGCTTGCCGCGCCTGCTCCGCCGTCCTCATGCGGATAAACTCCTCACTTTCCGCCAACATTAAGCCAAGTTCCTTTGCCTTTTCCACGACTGTCATCCTTATCAAAACCTTTCTGTAAGTTCATTTGTTTGTTTATTTGTTAGCGGCAACTTCTCCCGTTAGCGACCATGTTGCCGCGCGGGTGATTTTCACGCCGATCATTTTGCCGATCATCGTTTGATTCCCCGCGAAGTTTACGATTTTTGCGCCGTCCGTGCGCCCGGTCAGCATGGAATCGCCGCCGCTTTTGCCGACTCCCTCCACCAGCACCTGTTGCGTCGTGCCGACCAACGCGGTGTTCTTTTTCAGCGATACGGCGTTCTGCTCCGCAATCAGCCTGTCAAAGTTGACCTTTACCCGCTCCGGCGGCAAGACGGGCGGCATCTTTGCCGCAGGCGTTCCCTCGCGCTTGGAATAGATAAACGTAAAGAGCATATCAAACGCGGTCTGCCGGATGACGTCTATGGTATGGTCAAAATCCTCGTCCGTTTCCGTCGGGAAGCCGACGATGACGTCACCGCTCAAAGCGATGCCGGGGATTTTCTCTTTCACCCCCGCGACAAGTTCCAAATACCGCTCCTTGGTGTACTTCCGGTTCATATCGGCAAGCACCTTGTCACTTCCCGCTTGAAAAGGCAGGTGCAGTTGTTTGCACACTTTCCGGTTACGCGCCATAACGTCAATCAATTCCGGCGTAACGTCTTTCGGGTGAGAGGACACAAAGCGAACCCGCTCGATTCCCTCAACCCCGCTTACCAACTCCAACAGTTCCCCGAACGGAAGTTCCGCGTAGGAATTAACGTTTTGCCCCAACAGCGTCACCTCACGGCAGCCTTGCGCCGCAAGTCCCTCCACCTCACGGATAATATCTTTCGGCGCTCTGCTGCGCTCCCGCCCCCGCACATACGGCACAACGCAATAGGAACAAAAATTATTACAGCCGTACATGACGGAAACCGTCGCGGTAACGCCATTTTGCCTGTGGCGGGGCAGATGTTCCGCGAGACCGTCCCCCGACCGCTCTATGTCAAATACCCTCTGACTGCGCACACTGTATAAAATCTGCGGCAAGCGGGCAAGCGCGTACGTCCCGAACACAAAATCAACATAGGGGAACCGCTTTTTGATATGCTCCGCAACGTGCGTTTGTTGCGCCATACAGCCGCATACCCCGATGAGCATCTCCGGCCGCTGTTCCTTGACGCGCCGCAACGCCCCCAAATTGCCGTATACCCGCTGTTCCGCGTTATCGCGCACCGCGCAAGTGTTGAAGATAATCAAGTCCGCGCCGCCGTCGCCGTCGTCACCGTGATCGGTGAGGGTGTACCCCGCTTCCAACAGGATACCGCGAATACGTTCGGAATCGTTTTCGTTCTGCTGACAGCCGTAGGTGATCACACGGGCTGTTTTCGTTTTCATGGCTACAATCCCCTCTACTTATCCTTGCTCCGCGCCTTTGCCCGAAGTTCGCTGTTGAGGACGCGCTTGCGGATCCGCAAATTTTCGGGCGTTACCTCAATCAGTTCATCGTCGCCGATAAATTCAAGGCAGTTTTCAAGGGACATCACCACATGCGGCGTAAGCCGAAGCGCGTCGTCAGAGCCGCTGGCGCGTACATTGGTGATGTGCTTTTTTTTGCAGACGTTGACGGTAACGTCCCCGAGCCGCGCGTTTTCGCCAACCACCATACCCTCGTACACCTTGGTACCCGCGCCGATAAACAGCCGTCCGCGCTCCTGCGCGTTGTACAGCCCGTAAGTCACCGCCTCGCCCGTTTCAAACGCAACAAGAGAGCCGCGCTGACGCGTGGGAATTTCGCCCTTGTAGGGCGCGTAGCCGTCAAGATAGTGGTTGAGAATCCCCGTCCCCTTGGTGTCCGTCATCAGTTCATTCCGATAGCCGATTACGCCGCGCGACGGAATTTTGAACTCCAACCGGGTGTACCCTTGGTTGATCGGGCGCATATTTTGCATTTCCGCTCTGCGGCTGCCGAGTTTTTCCATCACCGCGCCGGTATACGCGTCGGGAACGTCCACCACCAACCGTTCGATCGGCTCATGGAGTACGCCGTCAATCGTCTTGTTCAGTACCACGGGGCGGGATACCATAAATTCATAGCCTTGCCGCCGCATCGTTTCAATCAATATGGAAAGGTGCAGTTCCCCGCGCCCCGCAACGTCAAACGCGTCGGGGGACGCCGTTTCAGTCACCTTTAGACTGACGTTTGTTTCCAATTCCTTTTCCAGACGCTCTTTCAAGTGCCGGGAAGTGACGTAATCGCCCTCCCGCCCCGCGAACGGCGCGTTGTTTACACTGAACGTCACGGTGAGCGTCGGCTCGTCGATGTCGATAAACGGCAGCGGCTCCAAGCATTCGGGCGCGCATACCGTTTCGCCTATGGATACCCCTGTCAGTCCCGCCGCGCAAATAATATCCCCCGCCGAAGCGGACTGCACCTCCACGCGCTTTAGCCCCTCAAAGCCGTACAACCGCGTAACTTTCGCGTTTTGCGTCTTGCCGTCCTTGCCGCAAATCACAACGTTTTGCCCTTGGCTAATGCCGCCGCGGTTCACCCTGCCAATGGCTATGCGCCCGATATAATCATCATAATCTATGCTGGAAACTACCATTTGAAGCGGCGCGTCCGCGTCCCCCGCCGGCGCGGGTACATGGCTGACGATTCTGTCAAACAGCGGCGTCATGTCAACGCCCGGCGCCTCATGGTCAAAGGTCGCGTAGCCGTCCCTGCCCGAGGCGTATACCACGGGGGAGTCAAGTTGCTCGTCGGTAGCGTCCAAGTCCATAAACAACTCTAAAACCTCGTCCACCACCTCATACGGACGCGCGTTGGGACGGTCTATTTTGTTGACGACGATAATCGGCTTCAAATTCCTTGCCAACGCCTTTTTCAGTACAAACCGCGTCTGCGGCATACACCCCTCGAACGCGTCCACCAAAAGCAAAACGCCGTCCACCATTTCCATGACGCGCTCCACCTCGCCGCCGAAATCGGCGTGCCCCGGCGTGTCAACAATGTTGATTTTTATATCCCGGTACGTCACTCCCGTGTTTTTCGAGAGTATTGTAATCCCGCGTTCCCGCTCTAAATCACCGCTGTCCATAACGCAATCCACAACCCGCTCGTTGTCCCTGAATATGCCGCTTTGCCGCAAAAGCGCGTCCACCAGCGTGGTCTTTCCGTGATCGACGTGCGCGATAATCGCCACATTCCTTAAATTCTCTCTTTGCATCTTCATCCTACCTTATCAAAATATACGTTCAAAATATTGTACCACAAAAAAATACTTTTCACAATACTTAATTTCAAAGAAATGTGAAAATCCTAAAAAAGCAAAATTTCTTGTCACAAATGACAAGAAATTTGCCGCTCTTATTTCATTTAGTGCGTACTTGAAATATCCGTTGATACGGTGTCGAACACCTGTTTTTTGACAATGGTGGAGGTTTTAACGCGTTCCGTCAGTTTTTCATGGTACAAATCCTCGTCTATCGGCAAATCCACCCAATCGTTAGTCCACGTCGAAAGGTGTATGGCGTTGGAAATGGTCAGTCCGTTAATGCCCTCCTCGCCGGGTGCAAGCAGTTTCCCGCCGCGCAACACCGCGTTCGCGAAGTTGTTCAATATGCCGACGTGCTGTTCCGCGTGATCGGACGACAAAACCTCGCACTTCCACACCTCCGGCTTGCCGAACTGCGATCGGTTCCGCGCGTTGAACGCGCTAATCGGCTCCACCGTTCTGTAGAACGTCAGCGTA
>JAIRSR010000013.1 GCA_031255355.1 Clostridiales bacterium | reverse complement strand
TCGCACGCCCATTGCGCTTCGCAGGCTTTTTCCAGCCCATGCCGGAGCGCAGGGTTTCTCTCCATATCATCCTCCGAAAAGCCAAGCGCGTCAAGTGTGTCGCTCGTGTCCCCTGTGTACGTGTATTCGTGGTTGCCCAATTCATACATAAACATATCGAAGGTAAACCCGTCGCCGGTTTGATCGGCCGCGATTGCGTCCGCAAGCTCCTTTTCGTGCCTGTCAAACATTTCTCGGAGCGAGGAAGCGTCGCTTTTTCGCAGAAAACCGCCCATAGAACCGAGCTTGCAGATTTTGTCGGTGTCATCCGGCGCAAGCCCCAGCTTTGACATCCCCTCGTAAAATTGCTTCTCATCGAACGCGAAAAACATTGGGAACGCGCTGATTTCTGCCCTGTGGTCGGCTTTCATTTGTTGATAACTGCTCATAGTCGGTCTCCTATATCATTATTTTTGCGCCGGGTGCGGGAGCGCGGCATTAAGCCGTACTCCCGCGTTTCGGCAGGTCATACTGGTCTATACCTTAAACTAAACTTAGTATCACTTTTGATATTTTTTGCGCTGCTCGTTATACCTTTTCTCCAACGTCAGAAACCTCGCGCACAACCCGGCGTGGCGATGGTCAAGCCACACCAAAAGCGGCTCTGTGTACGTCCGCGCCCGCTTTTGACGCCAAATAACCAACCGTTCAAGGACGCTTATTCGTAAGCCAAGTATAAACAGCCGCAGACCATACCAAATCAATAACATATAAACGTTCTCCTCTCAATTACGCGCAGAGTGCGCACATTTGCATCGCGGGCGCGAAGCGCGGGAACAGGTGATACGACCTGTCACGCGTCTCGAATTCCACGCACGGGAAGCCCTCGCGTATGATTTTCTTTACCCGCTCGGTGCGGACAACCCTGCCGCGTTGCGGTTTGAACCTCGCGCGTTTGCCTGTTTCAAGCGGCGCGATAAGCTCGGCGTAAATATAGATATGCTTTTTAGGCACAGTGCGCACCTCCCACGGCGGTGCAAACCGCGCTTTTGGAACGCTCCAGCAGATCTTTTGCGACCGGGATTGTGACGTGCTCTTTCCGCGCGATATACCGTATGCCGTAGCCGTTCGCTTTCATGAGGATAATCCGCATTTGCCGCCGCGACACCTGCTTGGCGATTTCGCCGAGCAATTCCGCCCGCTCCAAACCGTCCATAATGGTATCGGCGGCGGGAATACTGTCGTTCAAGCTGACCGTCACACCCTTGCGTTTCAGGCGATTGAGGTATATGCGGTTAGCGGATAGCGCGTCCGGCATATTGCGGTAGGCAATTGTGGAAAACTCATATTCCGCCCGCAAATTCGGCTTTGTGAGATACTCGTAAACCGCTTGCATAAAGCCGAACACGATTATGTCATAATAATCATTTTTGCTTAACCCGCGCCATTTCAAAAATGAAAAAATCAGGCTGTGATGGGCTGTCGCGAATTCCTTTTGCTCGGCGTTCAGCGTGAATTTTCTCATGCCGCGCACCCCGCGTCGAAATCCTTTTCGTACAAAAATTCCACAATAGCGTCCCGCGTGGAACCCGATACCTCCTTGAATAAGTCCATGAAATCACCGTTTTCCTCGTTATCTAAGTACATTTTCAGTCTCCTCTCAAAAAAAACAGGGCGTCATTCGGACATAGAAATGCCCGAATGAAACCCTTTGATTTTGCGGCTGTTACGCCGTTTTCCTCTCGTTTTCCCCGTCCACAATCGCCTTGAAGCCGGAGCCGTCGCTTGGCGGCAGCGTTCGCGTTTGCGCGTCCGCCGCCTGTTTAGCGAGCATGGCGCTAATCTGCTGTTTGAACCCCGCCGCGTACATCTTGACCGCCGCAAGTTCCTCGCCCTCTAAGTCGTACAGCTTGCGAAACGTTGCGACGCTGTAATCGTCCTTGCCGTTGTTTAGGCGTTTCAGCCCGATTTCCACCACGCTGCCGCACACGCCGCGCATTCGCGCCGCGAACGCCGCGCTGTAGAACTGCGCGAACGGCTTTATGCTGGTCGGCGGCAGGGACAGACGAATCGGAATGCACTCGCCGCTTCGCAGCAGATACAAAATCCGCATATTTTTACACGCCTTGCCCTTGCCGTTCTTGCCCGTGCCGAACATATTCAAAGAACACGCCTCGCACTCGCCGCCGGGATTGCCCACGCCCGTCAGTCCGTCCACAGACGAACAGTCCGGCGGGGTGTTTTCGTCCTCTGCTTCGTTCCCCGCCGTCCAAAACGCGTGAGCGGAGTGGCTGTGCAAAATCACGCCGATAATCGTTTTGGAATAGTCGGGATTTTCCGGGTCGCCGCTTGGAAGCTCGAATTGCAGCCCGCCGCCCGATGGGATTTTTATCTGCGGAAACGTGATTTGCAGCCCCGCCGCGTCTTCCATTAAATCCTCGCTCGTGAATCCCTCGCTTGCCGTCATATCCGGCAAAACGAACCTTTTTTCCGTTGTTAATTCTGACATTGAAATTCCTCCTAATAATTTTTACGCCGCCGCGTTGTTAAGCTGATTCCAGCGCGCGCGTCCCATTGTCATGACGCTGTAGCCGATTTCCTCCAAGCGCGTGGCGCGGTCGTAGCTCTCGACGTCTTGACTGTGCCGCGTGACGGCGTTCGCCAAACCGTAAAGGCTTAGGTTGCCACTCTTAATGAAGTGGTCGAGTACGCCGTCGCCCTCCGCTTCGGTCAAGCCGTAATCCTTGCTCGCGAGCCGCACCACGCCGGGAACGTCATTGGAGCTTACCTGTGCCCCCGCCGCCTCGCGCATGAGGTTCACCACCTTGTGGAATCTCACCTCGTCGGTGGCGGCCTTGACCGTATCCTGTATTTTTAGCATAAACGCGCGGTCGTCCGCGATACGCGTTTCGTCGCTGAACAGCATATAGTTTTCGTCCGCCTCGTTCGTCCGCCCGACGTGGTATTTGCGCGTCGCCGCGTCGTTCACCACCATTCCGTTCAGGCACACCAAACGGAATATGAGCGGCTGAACGAGGACCGAGCCGTGCCCCACCTCGCTGTTCGACAGCATGACGCCCGCCTGCACCGTGTCGCCTGCCGCCACGTTCGCTTGCAGACGCGGGTTGACGACCTTGATGTACATCTTGGAATCGGTGATTTGACAGCTCTCGAACTGCGCGTCGGGAATTTGCGCGAGCAGCGGATACACCGCCTCGAAAATCTCGGCGTTGTCGATTCGGCGGTAGCGGTCGCTCAAAAACGCCCGCGCCGTGCCGTCAAGCGTGCGCACCATGCGCGTCTCCGGCTCTTGGTTGAACCATGTGTTGACGTTTCGCGCCAGCAGTTCGGGGTTGTTTTCGAGCATTCGGTCGTAGTACGCGGCGGGGATGCTTAGCCGCGCCCCGATTTGCCTGTGTGCGATTGCGTTCGGGATAAGCGGCTCTATCGCGTCGTTGCGGCTTTGGTCGAGCAGGTGAAGCACTACGCCAGACCCGGAGCGTTCCATCTCCAAAACCCGCGTATCCGCCATATAATCCGCCTTTGCCTCGCGCTGACGAATAAGTTCTTCCGCCATTGCGGTAATGTCAATTCCTGTTTTCATCAAATTCGCCCCCCTACCACATAATGTCGATAACTTCACCTGCGACCGCCGCCGTAATTCCGGCGTTCGCCAGTGCCGTCACGAGATTTTCCCAATGCGCTTTGGCAGGGAACTGTTGCAGGCGGTTACTGCCGACCGCTTCCCTGCCGTCCTGAATAATGAAAATATCGCCGCTCTCCTTGATGCTCAGCTTTTTGTGACCGAGCGAATCCAGCTTTGCGATGCACGCCGTAATCAAGTTTTTGCCGCAGATACTAAACCACGCCTCGACGTTCATCGGTTCCGCAGCGGGTTTCTGCGTTTCGGTGTCCGGCGCGTCCGATAGCGACATGATTTTCAGCATGTCGCAAGTCAGCTTCGCCGCCTTGTCAAGCGTGATTTCGGCGTGGGTGTATTCATCTATGCCGAACAACTTCACCCTGCCTGTGCCGCCCTCAATCGCCAGCATCTCCGGCTCTTCAATCAGCCACTCCCACGTAACGCCCGGAAACGCCGACTGCAAATAGCCGGTAATCCGAAAATTCACGTGCAGAAGCAGTAACTCGCCGATTGTCCGCGTCTTTTGCGGGACTATCACCTCCGACTCATACGTTTCCACAACGACCGCTGCCGCGCGTGTTTGTCGCGCAATCCAGTGCTTTTTGACGTACAATCGGAAGCGATACACGCAATTTCCAATCCACGGTAAGAACAGCCAAAGCCCGTATGCGGCAAACTCTCCCGCCAACAGCCATTGCCGCATACCGCCGCGAAACGCGGCAAGCGTAACAATCACCGCCAACAACAGCGCCGACGCCTCTTTCCCTAACAAACTCCTTGTTTTCACTCAAACCATCTCCTCAATTTTTGATAAAAACAAAAAAAGAGGGACCGATGGCGTCATCAGAAAAATTCCATTCTGAAGACGCCAAACGGTCCCTCTTAATACGCCGGATGATATGGCTCACCCCGACAAAACCCCATTAACTCCTTTCCGCCTTTCGGCTGTAATATCTATAAAAAAAGCGTCAGTCTATAACCCCGCCCGCAAAAGGGCATGGTTATACTACTGACACTCGCGTACAAAATGAACAACGTATGCAACGCGGGATCGCAGTCCCGCAATATCCTCCGCAGAGGATAGCGCCATTTCAGGCACACGCACAATCAATCAACTAACAAAATTATTATAACACTATATATTGTAGTTTGTCAAGATAATTTTCATATATTTAGTATTTTGTTTCGGATAATGCACTTTGCGGAACAAAAAAACAAAAAAGTTTCGGAATATTGCAGAAATTTGCGTTTTTATTTTATGTTTATTAAGTGAAAAGAAAAAACGCAACACACATTTCCATTGCGCAAAACAAAATTTCGCAAAGGTTATCAGTATTATGACAGCCATTTTGACAGACATATACAAGTTTGATATATATTATACAACCAAATTTCTAAAAAATCAACAGTTTTTTACAAAGTTATTTCAAAATTATGAACTTTTTATGAATTTTTGTTGATTTTGGGGTTTTAACGGTTTTTAATTTGGTCTATTTTTTGGAACGAAGGAGGTACAGGCAATGAAAAGGGACAAGTATATCTACAAAAAGAAAAGCGGCGGGTATGAGGGGCGATATGTAAAGGGGCATGACGAAGACGGCAAGCCGCGCTATGGCTCGGTTCACGCCAAGACTTATGGGGAAGTGAAAGCAAGATTGGCACAAGTCAAAAGTGCGGCTGTCGCCGTGAATGAGGTAAAAACGCTGAAAACTGCGTTGGCATTGCATTTGCAAGCTGTCCGCAGCGTGATTAAGCCATCCACCTACGGGTTGTACGAGGGGTAT
>JAIRSR010000148.1 GCA_031255355.1 Clostridiales bacterium | reverse complement strand
GGAAATGTGAAGCGATTGCCCCATTTCCCCAAAAGCGCTGCCGAAGCCGCCGCCTATGCCCAAGCCCATGCCCAAACCTAAACCCGCGCCCATGACGGGAGCGGAACCCGCGCCGGGATTGGCGGCCGCGCTCTCTAACGTGTCGAAAGAACGTTCCTGCGCGTAGCCGTAGCCGATAATGTCCATTTCCGCTCTTTTCGCAAGCGCTTCCTTTAATTTTACGACGGCGGTATCGTCCTCGGGGACGCTGATGTCGTTTACGTAAAAATTCATCAGTTCAATGCCGAAGTCGGAAAAGGAAGGCAAAATACTTTCTTTTAACGCCCCGGAGATTTCATTGATATACGCGTTAATCTCTAACACGGATATTTTTTTCTTAATTAAGTATTCGGAAAGGCTGTCTTTTACCTGCGTGAGGTACGCGCCTCTGAAATATTTGATGATGTCCGCAGAGGAAAAGGCGGGCAAGGTGCCGACCAACTTCGTCAAAAATGTTTTTGCGTCCGCAATCCGAATCCCGAACTGCCCGAACGCCCGAAGCGGTATGAATACGTTGTACTTCGGGTCCTGCAATTGAACGGGAGTCGGCGTTCCCCACTTCACGTCGAGTGCGCTGACCTTGTTGACGTACCACACCTCCGCAGTAAACGGAGAACGCCTGCCGAACGGCAAATTGACGAGTGCGCGAAGCAGAGGAATATTTTCCGTTTCCAAAACGTGACTGCCGGGGCCGAACCAATCCAACGCCTGCCCGCCCTTGTACAAAATCGCTTCCTGCGATTCGTTGACGATCAGACGTGTCCATGTTCCGAGTTCCGTGTTTGGGAACTTCCAAGCAAATACATCGGGGGAACCGTCATATTTCACTACATCAATAACCGCCATAACAACACCGCCTTTCTATTTTTCCGCTTTTGAAACCTTGTGTTTATTTAGGGCGTGTTTGGAAAATATCGCGCACGTGCCTTTGCGGAAAAATTTGTGAATCATAAACAAATTATAATTAAAAATTTTAGCAAAATCTCACGAATTTTTTTCTCGCGAAATCACATACGCCTATTTCCCAAACACACCCTAACAATCATAACACAAAATTCCTGTAAATGCAATAAATTTTTACAGTGATTTCACGAGGGATTCCGGTCCCGCAATTGTTTTGGCGGTGCGGGTCTTATCCCCTGTCTAAAATCTCATTGCAGGAGGTTTTAGACAGGGGATCACAACGCCAACGCGCCGCAGGAATCCTTTCCCTACGGCGCGTTGTGTTGTGTTTACCCTTGTGTTTTCGGCGCGAATACCGCCGAAAAACCTACTTTTCAATATATTTTTTGATCGCGGCATTTATTTCACCGTCTGTTTCCGGCTGCGGGACGTTCAAAATCAACTCCCACACTTCCGTATGCACCGCCGTTTCCCTCGGCTGAACCTTTTGCAGTTCGCCTAACGTTTCCATTTCCAACATCACATCAGTGGTATACGTTTCAAAGGAAACGCCGCCATCCGGGTACATGCCTCCGTCAATCGGTGAAAAACGCTTGAAAAACAAATTGCCGTGGTTAAAGTACGCGGCGAACCCGCGCTCGTTGTTAATCCCGAATTTGAACGCGCCCTCCGCTGAGGAATCGGGGCGGACGGTAATGAAATCGTCGCCCCAGACTACGCGGCTGTCAGACATTTTGGTATACGGCCAAAGCGCTAAAACGCGGTTCCCCAAAAGCCCTGTGTCCTTTTTGGGTTGGGGGACGACCTCCAGCCCGCCGTGCTTCAAAACGGTAAGCGCCCACGGCGCAAATTCAACTTCCCACGCGCCTATATTGGTAATTTTATGCGTAACGGTAACACTGTTATTTTCGCCCATAACAACGTCGAGTTCCATTTGCAGCCCCGTCCACGCTTGCGGCGGCGGTGTGAGCCGTATGCCGTTTTCAATGCGCGTGTGTTGCACGGGTGCGTGATCGGGATAGTAAGAGCGGGGCATCGCCTCGGGACCCGCCCACAGACGGTGACCGCCGTAAATATGCCAATACTTCCCGCCGCCGTAAACGTCAAACGCGTTATTACCGTTTTGATTCAATACATCGCCGGTATCCTCGAAAAACTCATTTTCGCCGCCTACCGCGCCGAAGCGGATAATTCGCGGGCCGAAATCCAGCGTCGCCAAAAGGTCAACCGCGCCGTTTGAAAGTCTGACGCACTTTCCCCAGCGTTCATGGGATATTTCCTCGTACTCTGACTGAACCATTGGACTCACCCCTCTCATATTAGACCTGTCCGAGCCCCCTCGCGCGGCGGCGAAAACGGTATTTTTTCCGCTTACACAAGGGTAGCGGATAGGTCTATTAAATTCCTCTTATTCCGTCTTACATTATCTATATTCGACGTTGCCGTGGGGGAATCCTTTTTATTTTTGAAAATATTTTACGTTTTTTGAAATTTTTTCTTTTTATTTTTTTCGCGCCGTGAAATACCGCGCAAGGACGGTTGACAAAAAAAGCGCGGCGTGGTATGCTAAAAAACGCAAGCACAGGAAAGGAGTGGATCGTATGCGCCAATGTATGGACGCGGAGCATTTGCACAGAAGATTAAATAAAATCGCGGGGCAAATCAAGGCGATCGATAGAATGGTGGAGGAAGATATTCCCTGTGAGGATGTTCTGATTCATCTGAACGCCGCGAAAAGCGCGTTGCACAAGGTGGGACAGGTCATTTTAGAGGGACATCTGCGCCATTGCGTCCGCGCGGGAATCGCGCGCGGCGACGCGGAAAAGACAATCGCGGATTTCGCTAAGGCGGTGGAGCATTTTTCACGCCTGTAGCGGCGTGATTATCGTGATTATAACGAAACAATATTTTTTTTGCAAACAGCCTTTCTAAAAATCAGGCTGTTTTTTTCTTGACAAACGATACCCTGTGGGGGTATAATAGAAACAATACATATACCCCTATAGGTATAAAAAGGAGCAAGGTTATGATAAATTTTTTGAAAGACGGCAACAAACGCACATTGGCTTTTCTTTGCGTTTCGTTTGTTTCGCTTTGCGTCAGTTTGGCGTTCGGGGGCGGGGCGGTGTTTGACGCCGCTTGGGTCGCGGTGCTGCTTTGCGGCATACCCATTGTAAAGGGCGCGGCGACGGGGCTTGTGACGGAGTTTGACATTACCGCTGATGTGTTGGTGGCAATCGCGCTCACCGCGTCCGTCGTAATCGGGGAGGTGTTCGCCGCCGGGGAGATTGCCTTTATCATGACGATAGGCGCGTTTTTAGAGGAGCGGACAGTCGCGAAAGCGCGGGCGGGGATTGGACGTCTGGCGCGGCTGACACCGGCCACGGCGCGAGTGTCGCGAAACGGCGCGGAAACGATTGTCCCCGCAGAGCAAGTGAACGTCGGCGATACCTTGATTGTTCTGGCGGGGGAGGTAATCGCGGTGGACGGCGTGATCACAAAAGGGGAAACCTCTGTTGACCAATCCGCTATGACGGGGGAATCGGTTCCCGTGGATAAAAAAGAGGGGGACGCGGTGCGGAGCGGGACGGTGAACCAATTCGGCGCCTTTGAAATGCGGGCGGTAAAGGTGAGCGCGGATAGTTCCATGCAACGGCTGACCCGCTTGGTGGAGGCGGCGGACGCGGGTAAGGCGAAAATCGTCGGCGCGGCAGACCGTTGGGCGGTTTGGATTGTGGGAATCGCGCTTGCCGCCGCTTTGACGGCGTGGCTTGTAACGGGGGAACTGCTCCGCGCCGTGACGATTCTTGTGGTGTTTTGCCCGTGCGCGTTGGCGTTGGCAACCCCCGCCGCGATCATGGCGGGAATCGGGAACGCCGCGCGGCGCGGAATCTTGGTTAGCCGGGGCGACGCGCTGGAACGTCTGGCGCGGGTGAAAAGAATCGCCTTTGACAAGACGGGAACGCTTACCCTTGGGAAGTTGTCCGTAGCGCGGGTACGGAGCGGGAGCGGGATTAGCGATGAGGAGTTGTTAGCAATCGTCGCAAGCGCAGAAACGCGGTCGGAACATCCGATCGGCAAGGCGATTGCCGCGCATTATACAGAAACGTATCACAGGCAACCCGCACAGCCGGAGGTGTTTGCGCTGTTGCCCGGGCGCGGGGTTGCCGCCACGGTAAACGGCGGGAAAATCCTTGCGGGCAACGAAGCGTTGCTTGCCGCGCACGGACTGACGCTGCCGAAGGAGTACGCGGAGGACGCGGCGCGGTACCTGGCGGACGGCTGTACCGTGGTGTACGCGGCGAACGACAGCGGTCTGTTGGGGTTTATCGCGCTATCCGATACCATCAGGGCAAACGCCGCCGCGACGGTGCGCCAACTTCACGCTACAGGGTTGAAAACGGTGCTGTTGACAGGCGACGCGCCTCACGCGGCGAACCGTGCCGCGCGGCTTGCGGGAATTACGGACGTTATGCCGGAGTGCCTGCCGGAGGATAAACTGACCGCGATCGAAGCGTATCAGCGCGGGAATGAGCCGGTCTGCATGGTCGGCGACGGCATTAACGACGCGCCCGCCCTAAAAACCGCCCGCGCGGGAATCGCGATGGGCGGCGTGGGGAGCGGTATTGCCGTGGAAGCCGCAGATATTGCCTTGGTCGGCGACGATTTGCAAGCGGTGCCGCACTTGATTGCGCTGTCAAAACGCGTCATGCGGACGATTCACATCAATTTGACCGCGTCCATGCTGTTGAACCTTGCCGCCGTCGTCTTGGCGGCGACCGGGAACTTAAACCCCGTCGCGGGCGCTCTGGTGCATAACGCGGGTTCCGTCGCCGTCGTCCTCAATTCGTCAAGACTTCTGAAATGGCGCGACAAACGGACGGCAAAAGCAGAGGGATAACGCCGCTGATCATCAAAATACAAAAACGGGGCAGGTAATATAAAAGCATTACCTGCCCCGCTTCCCTAATTTGGAAGTTTAGTAGTTCTTTCTTTCCATTGTGCCGCCGCATTTAGGGCATGGTGTGTCGGATACGTTTGTCCCTTCCGAAATCAGCCGTTTTTCCTCATTTCCGCAACTTCTGCATTTGAAAGTATCATCTTGAGCCATTTCCAAACCTCCTCCCGTAAATTACATATTGTTTAACGTATTTTCTAAGTATTGAAGCACTGCAATTGCGTCTTCTTTTACATCGTTTTCCATGTTGTCAAAATGCAGTTTAATAGAGGACTGTACCAGTTTGTACTTGGATTTTACAGCGCCGAGTTTTACTTTCTTTTGAAGGAATCCCGCGTAATTCGCTTGTTCATGTTCTTGGTCGAGCGTTTTAATCTGTTCTATCCAACCGTTTAATTCATCTCTTGTCATGACACTTTCTCCTTTCGCTGTTTTTGCCCTTTGTCAAAAGGTAATCCTTTTGACAAAAGCGGAGTATAGGGCAAAAATCATGACGAGAACTGATTTTTAATAAAAATTTGCTCAATTTCCGAAAAAACACTTGCATTTTTGTAAATGCTATAGTAAAATAGTGTTTAGTAAAACTGTGTCAAAAGGATTACCTTTTGACACAGTTTTTGCTTAACCGCGTGTTTGCGGAAAGTCCCGCAAACGCCTGTAGAGCGTGGATTTGCTCATTCCGAACGCCTTTGCCGTCGCGGTAAGATTCAGGCCGCCTTTCCGCCACAGTTCGGCGTACTCTTTGAGGTTGGCGGGCGCGGTTACCGCAGGTCTGCCTAAGTGAACGCCCCGCGCGCGCGCCGCCGCGATTCCCTCTTTTTGCCGCTGCAAAAGGTAGCCGCGCTCTAACTCCGCAACCGCGCCGAACACCGTTAGCATAAACTTCCCCGCCGGGGTCGCGGTGTCTATGCGCTCTTTCTGGCTGACGAACTCCACGCCCTTTTGCGCGAGCCGCTCCGTAAGATCTAAAAGATCCCGCGTGTTCCGCGCAAAGCGGCTGATAGATTCCACAATCACCGTATCGCCCGATTGCACCG
>JAIRSR010000119.1 GCA_031255355.1 Clostridiales bacterium | reverse complement strand
AATGGTCAGTGAGCAGCCCGAACTGAAACTCGACGCCGACGATCTTGGCGTCAGGGAACTTTTCAGATACGAGTCGCTGGCGGCGGTAAAACTGAAATTTTCGGAAATTCTCGAAAATTTATGCGCCGCCGTCCGCGCGAACAACGCCGCCGCCGATAACCGCAAACTGATTGAAAGTTACGAGCGGGTGACGCAGGATATTTTGCTGTACGTTGACGGAAATTACATGGACGTGAACTTGAACATCAACAAAATAGCGGAAAAAATCAAGTTGACGCCGTCGTATATGTCCGCTATATTCAAGGAGCGGCACGGCGACACGCTGATCAATCACATTCAAAAGGTGCGGATTAACCGCGCGAAGGAACTGATTAGAACCGATTTGACGCTCACAATGGACAAACTTGCGGAACTGTGCGGGTTCGGGACGCTTAAAACCTTTCGGGCGGTGTTCAAGGCGGTGGAGGGCGTAACGCCGGGCGCGTACCGCAAAATTTGCGCCGCAAAGGAATAAGAGCCTGTCTAACCTCCCCCGTACGCGTCATATCGGCGGATTTTCCGCCATAGTCTTTGCATAACAAAAGAGCCGAAGCATTTCGCTCCGGCTCTTTCGATTATCGCTCATAATACCGTTTTAACGCGGCTTGGTAAACCTCGATCACCCTGTCGAGTTTCAAACGCTTGATGTTGGCGACATAAGCGTCGTAATTTGATAGCGGCTCGATTCCCATGACGAACTTGAGGAACATTTCGTCCACATACGTATTTATATCGGTGATTAACCCTGAAACCTCGTCACTCTCGTCAGTCGTGAGGGTAATCGGCGGCAAAAGGTGCTGTTCCGCGTCGGTGTCCGCGAAAATCCGAAGCGCGTCCTTTTGTGCTTGCGTTCCGTAATACTGCTCATACGGTCTGAAATCCACCGCGTAGCAGCCGCCGTATATCGCGTGTGTGTAGTTGGCAAGCGTCTGAACGGGCGGGATCCCGTCCGGGTTTTTCATGATAAGGTCGGTGTACCTCGGTGCGCCGTTTTCCATGGTATAACTAACGCCCTCGGTGCCGAAGCAGTAGAGCATATGCCCCGCCTCGCTATAGCCGTAATCCAGATACGCGGCGGCAAGTTCCTTGTTCCCGCAGTTTTGAGAAATCGCGGTCGATGCCGTCGGAGCGACGTTTTGCCCAACTTGCGCGAATTGCACCTTTTCGCCCCGATTCAGCGCGGGGTACGGCACGGCAATCATATTAAATTCCTTGCCTTGCTCCGCCATTGACGCCGCCCAGCGTCCCAAGGTGGAGCCGATTGCGGACACACTCGCCCCCGTCTTGCCTGTCAGTACGTTCATATCAAGCAATTTGGAGTCCACCGTTCCGATATTTTGGTCTAATAGTTTTTCCGCGAACCACTTATGGTACGTCGTCAAAAACTCCTTGTAGCCCGGCTCGACGGGGCCGTATTTAATCTCGCCGTCGTCAAGGTAGAATTTTTCATCTATGCCGTAAGCGCCGATAAAACAGGATGCCATCCACGTGTAGGACAGCGGCGCGGACGCGCCTTTTTGATCGCGGAATGCCGTCAGCATGGTGTACCAATCGTCGATTGTTTCGGGAATCGGCAGATGAAGTTCCTCAAGCCAATCCTTGCGCACAACAGGCCCCATATACGTCTTGATTTCCTTTGCGGCGTTGATCGAGGGGTAGAAAAAGTAGTTGCCCGTATCCGTCTTTACGTTCCGGTCTACGTCGGGGTGCGCGTCAAGGTACGCTTTTAAGTTGGGGCTGTTTTGTGTAAAATAGTCGTTCAGCGGCGTGATATAGCCGCTTTTGATTGCTTGGTCAGGCCCGCCGGGGAAATCCGAAAGCCAATCCCACTTTATCAAATCGGGCAAATCCTTTGAGGCAAGCATGAGGTTAAACTGCTCCTTTTCCTGCCCCTGTGCGGGGTGGCGGTAAATCACCTTAACGCCTGTTTGCTTTTCTAACGCCTTGGCAAATTCCGTCTCGCCAAAATCCTTGGTAAACGGCGCGACAAGTGAGTTCAGCCCCATCCAATAAGTAAGCGTGGTATCCGTCTGTATCGGATAGCCGTGAAACGCGAACGAACCTTCCGCGTCCCGCGTCCCGCCGTCCCGGTCGCCTTCGCCGCACGAGGTCAGCGCGATTACCGCGAAAACGCAGACAAAAGATATTAGCCTCCACTTCGTTTGTTTCATAACGCAACACATCTCCTATCCCTTATAAATATTTGGTTTGTATTTATTCTAACACAAAATCGCCGCGCTATTTCGCGTAGTGACGCGCCACTTTGACAATCGTACGGATGATGTCCTGTACGTCCTGTTCGGAATAGAACTCATTGACGCTGAACTTCACCGCCGTTTCAAGCACTCGTTCCGCAACGGGGCACAGCCCCTTGACATACGCAATCTCGCGGCCGTAGTATTTGGAATCGAACGGCGCGTGTGTACCCTTGTACCCCTCTTTGTTTTTGAACATATCATACTCGTAGATACAGGTCGGAATATAGCCCTGTTGCGCGGGTACGCCCTCGGCGGTCATTGCCGCGGCGAACGCGCCGTTGTCCGCGCCCGCCTCGCTTGGATCAACGCGCAGCATATAGAACCAAAAGGACGAAACATCGCCCGCCGCAACCTCGTGGGGATAGACACCCTTTAAGCCGCGTATCCCCTCGGTGATTTTTTTGCCGTATTCGCCGCGCTTCCCGCAAATCCACTTTAACTTATCGAGTTGCGCAAGCCCCACCGCGCCTTGAAGTTCGGTCATGCGATAGTTGGGCGCTAAATAACTTGTGTTGCGAAGCGCACCCGGGTCATTGGAAAGGCGGTTGTAGTTTTTATCCGCGAAGCGGAGCGCGACAGCGTAAAGATCGTCGTCATTCATAAGCACCATACCGCCGTCGCCCGCAGAAATATGCTTGTAATCGTTCAAACTGAAACAGCCGGCGTCGCCGATTGTCCCCGCAAGCCGTCCCTTGTAATAGCAAAGATAACTTTGCGCACAATCCTCAATCACCTTGATGTTGTGCCGCCGCGCCACTTCCATAATCGCGTCCATATCGGCGGGGTTGCCCGCGATATGCACCACGACGATCGCCTTGGTCTTGTCGGTAATCCGCTGTTCGATTGACGTTGCGGAAATATTATATGTGTGCGGTTCAACGTCCGCGAACACAGGAATCGCGTTTTGTGCCAGAATACCGATTACGCTTCCCATATCGGTAATCGGCGAGGTGATTACCTCGTCGCCCTCCGTCACGCCGACCGCGCCGAGCGCAACGTGAATCGCCGCCGTTCCCGACGACGTCGCGACACAATGCTTCATGCCGTACA
>JAIRSR010000116.1 GCA_031255355.1 Clostridiales bacterium | reverse complement strand
ATACCCGGGCGATGCTTTGGCGGCAAAGAGGAACACGCGCGGCGGGAACGCGAACGACGGATTTTCAAGAATCTGATGATACAAATACAAAATATGCAGTACGTTCATCAACTGCCGCTTATACTCGTGCAGACGCTTTGCCTGCGTGTCAAACAACGCGCCCGGGTCAGCCAAAATGCCGCTTTCCGCAAAGATATATCGCGAAAGAGCCGCCTTGTTATCGTGCTTGATTTTCGCGAATTGTTCCTGGAACGCGCTGTCTTTCGCGAACGCCGCTAAATCGGTGAGTTTTTCCGGCTCACGGATAAAGCCGTCCCCAATCGCGTCTTGAATGAGCGCGGCAAGGCGCGGATTCGCGCCCAGCAGCCACCGCCTATGCGTAACGCCGTTGGTAATGCCGGAAAATTTATACGGCATAATGCCGTAATAATCCTTAAACAAATCCTTTTGCAGAATTTCCGCGTGGAGTGCCGAAACGCCGTTGACCGAATGACTTCCCACAACGCAAAGGTTCGCCATGTTGATATAATCATAGGCAATCACCGCCATGTAGTCGATTTTGCCCCTGTCGCCGCCGAACCGCGCGGTCAAATCCTCCGTCAGTCTGCGGTTGATTTCCTCAATAATCATGCAAATGCGCGGAAGTTGCTGCCGCATGGCCGCGACCGTCCATTTTTCCAACGCCTCGCTCATGATGGTGTGGTTGGTGTAGGCAAAAGTTTTCGTCGTGACCTCCCACGCCTCGTCCCAGCCGAAGCCCTCCACGTCCATCAACAGGCGCATCAGTTCGGGGATCCCTATGGCGGGGTGGGTGTCGTTGATGTGAATTTGCGTATAGTCGTGCAGCCGCCGCAAATCCCCGCCGCCCGCCTTGTATTCCCGAATAATCCACTGAATGGTAGCGGAAGTGAAAAAGTACTGCTGACGCAAGCGAAGCACCTTGCCCTCGATGTGCTTATCCTCGGGATAGAGGATTTTAGAGAGCACCTCCGCGAGTTCCTTTTCCTCCACCGCCTTGGTATAGTTGCCGTGGCTGAATTGAGAAAGATCAAGTTGCTTCGGCGAACGCGCGCTCCACAGCCGCAAGGTGTTCACGGTGTCCGTGCCGAAGCCGGGCGCGGGCATATCGTAGGGCAGCGCGATTACGGTAGACGCGTCTTTGACATAAAATTTCATTCGGCCGTCTTCCGTGTAGGAATCCACCGTGCCGCCGAAGTACACCTCTACTTGTTCCTCGGGACGCGCGATTTCCCACACACAGCCGTCCTCCAGCCACGGGTCGGGGAGTTCTATCTGATAACCGTCTACAATTTTCTGCTTGAACAGACCGTACTCATATCGGATTCCGCAACCGTAGGCGGGGTAATCCAACGTAGCGAGGGAGTTCATAAAACACGCGGCAAGCCGCCCCAAACCGCCGTTGCCCAAGCCCGCGTCCGCTTCCGTATCCTCTATCGCCGTAAGGTCAAGCCCCAATTCCGACAACGCCTCTTGATACAACGCCCGTTGCCCGAGGGACATCAAATTATCGCTCAGCATCCTGCCGATGAGGAACTCAAAGGATAAATAATACAGCCTTTTGCGGCGGTCTGTGCCGTTGCGGGCTTGCTCCGTCTGCGTCCACCTGTCCATGATACGGTCCCGCACCGTCATAGCGGTCGCCATGTACAACTGCCTGTCCGTAGCGTCGCCGAGCGTTTTACCGAAGTACCGCTCTAACTTTCCGATAATTTGTTCCTTGATTTCATTTTTTTGTCGGATTTGCGCATTGCCGTTGTCGCCCAAAATCTCAGCCTCCTATCAGTATGCTAATCCCTTGTAATAAATTGATAAATATTGACGTAATGCTCTGCGGACGCGCCCCAGGAATAGTCGCATTTCATGGCGGCGCGAACGATACCGTTCCACACCTTGGACTGCCGGTAAAGATTCGCCGCCCGCGCGACGGTGTACAGCATATCATGCGCGTTGTACGCCCAAAAACTAAAGCCGTTCCCCTCGCCGCTGTACTCGTTATACGAAAAAACGGTATCCTTTAACCCGCCGACCTCACGCACAATGGGAATCGCGCCGTATTTGAGGGCAATCAACTGACTAAGGCCGCAAGGCTCGAACAGCGACGGCATGAGGAACATATCGCTGCCCGCGTAAATCCTGTGGGCAAGCGCGTTGTCAAAGGTAATGTTCGCGGAAACTTTCCCGCCGTACTGCCGCGCGTACCGACGGAACAACTCCTCGTATTGCGGTTCCCCGGTGCCGAGGACGACAATCTGCAAATCCATCCGCATAAAATCGTCCATCACGGCGGCGATGAGGTCTATCCCCTTTTGGCTGACCAAGCGGGACACAATCCCGACAATCGGTGCTTCCGCCCGCTGTTCCAGCCCTAATTCCTCTTGCAAAGCAAGTTTGTTTTGCCGCTTGCCCGTGACGAAGTTCCGCGCGTTGTAGCGATAGAAAATCGCCTCGTCACGCGACGGATCGTATACGTCATAATCCACGCCGTTCAAGATGCCGCCCAACCGCCCCTGCTTCGCCCGCAAAAGCCCGTCCAGACGCTCGCCGAAGTGCGGCTGTTTGATTTCCTCCGCGTAGGTATCGCTTACCGTCGTGACGAAATCCGCGAATACGATCCCCGCTTTCAAAAAGTTGACGTCGCCGTAATACTCCAACTTATCCGGGGTGTAATAACGGCGCGGGAACTCCAGCATTTCATTCGCGTCATTCTTGTTGAACACACCTTGATACCGCAGGTTATGTATCGTCATAACCGTTTTGATACCACGGTAAAACTCACCTTTTTGATACTGCGCGTCCAACAGAACCGGCACCAAACCCGCCTGCCAATCGTGGCAGTGAATCACGTCCGGGCGAAAACCGAGCGGATAAAGCGCGTCCAATGCCGCCTTTTGGAAAAAGATGAATTTTTCCATATCGTTCCAGCTGTAAAGGCTATCGCCGCCGAAGTAAAACTCGTTATCCAAAAAATAATACACAACGCCGTCCCGCTCCAGCTTGAACACGCCGCAATATTGCGACCGCCAGCCGACCTTGACG
>JAIRSR010000115.1 GCA_031255355.1 Clostridiales bacterium | reverse complement strand
CGTCAGCCATTCGTCATAGCCCTTGATAAATGTGGTTTTCCCCGCGCCAAGAAAACCCGTAATTAAATCAACAACGGTCATAGGCATACTCCTTTTCGCGCGTACTGCGGATTAGGCGTTCCGCGTCAATACGCGCCGTAGGTTTTGGCAAGTTCCACCATGCGTTCCGCGCGGGTGAACTCCGCGCCGGAGGGGTATTCACAGCCGGTCGCCAGCATAAAGCCGCCGCCCTTTTTGAAGATGTCGATTTGCTCCATGCACTCCTTGTCCCATTCCTCGTCGGTAGCGGTCACGACGCTTGCCGGGGTGACGCAGCCAATCAGCGTGAGGTCGCCGCCGTACTTCGCTTTGCACTCGGCAAAGTCCGCGCAGTCGGCGGGCGGGTGCAGAAAGGATATGGCACAGGGCTTCATCATGTCAATCTGTTCCTTAAAATAAATCTTGTGTCCGCAATTGTGTATCATGACGGGCATATTCCGCGCGTGGCAAACGTCCGCTAACTCCTTGACCAGCCCGCCCTCGAACTCCAGCCACATATCTGCGGACATAATGGAGCCGGAAGCGAACAGCGTATCGAACATAATCGCGTTTACGCCTACGTCAATCAGCGCGTTGGTGTACTCCTTTAAGGTTTCGTTGATTTCCTTTGCCGCGTTCTTTACCTCGTCGGGCGCGTCGTAGATGTCCATGTACAGATCCTGCTGGTTGCGCAGCATGGAAAGCGTCCCGAGCGGGCCGAACACAAACGCGACAATCGGCAGTTCCCCTTTCGCCTGTTCCACCAGCCTGCGGCATACGTCGATATGCATCATCATGCGCTTGCTGTTGCGGTAATCGACCTTTTTAATCTTTGCGTAATCCTCGATTTCCTTGACGACGCAATCGCTGTAATCGGGGTGCGCGGCGGCGTTTTCGGGGAACACAAGCGCCTGTCCCCACGCGTCGCACTCGATTGATAAGTCGATCAGCGTAACGATACAGTCAAGGTCAAACTTTTTTGCCGCCGTGAACAACGCCTCGGCACAGGTTTCCGCGTCGCCGGACCAACGCTCGTAGGTCGCGTTCACTAACTTGCGCGTTACCCCGCTTAAAATCGGATACACCGGCACCCTGTCCGCTTCCTCGTGTTGCAGGCATTTCAATACCCTTTCCATTGCCGTCATTTTGATATTCCTCCCCTATTTCTAACATGATTTTTCATGTTAGACCTGTTCGAGAACCCTCGCGCGGCGGCGAAAGCGTTCACGCAAGGTTAGCGGACAGGTCTGTTATTATCTTTTATAATTCCCGTTTTTTTCTCCGTTTCGCTTGCCGGGGAATCTGCGGCGCAAACAAAAAAGTCCGCGCCAATGCAATCGTGAACGCGGATTTGTTCGCTCTGCACGGAAGCATAACAACAAAAGTCGTCTCCTGGCTTGCGTCAACGCCTTTTGCCGCCTCCGGGAAAAGGCTCCGCTTACAGTGGCCGCACCGCTCACGCTTTTCACGTGATTCCGTTACTTTTGCCCGACCTGCCCGCGCTTACGCTGCCGAACAGGTCTGTTTCATTTGATTTTTAGGTAAGTATATCAATATTTTATTTGAAAGTCAATCTTTTTTTGAAATTTTTCACGCAAAATTACATATGATTATTTTTCAAACACACCCGAATCGAAAAAGTTTGGTTTTGTCTGTAGGATTGCCTTTTGATTATGGTAAAAAACAGCAAAAAATAAGACGCTTTTTCATAAAACGTCTTGGCGAACCCAATAATATTATGTATAATGCAGCAAGTAGATGATAGGTATTGTGGGACGGTCAGCCAACTCCGAAAGGAGGTGGTGTTATGGATGCTGATTACATAACTTAAGAGTAATTCTTTTATTACTTCACGCTTGACAAACTTTCCCCCGCCTAAATCGGCGGAGGTTTATTTCTGTTCCGCTATTGAAACCTCTGCGGTTTTGTGATATACTCAATGGTAGCATAAGCGGCTATCGTATGCGCGGCGCGGCGGCATGTCGGGTCAATTCATTGAGAAAAGAAGGGGAACGCATGGAGTTACTCAGGGCGAAAAAGGGGTTCATATGCGACATGGACGGCGTAATTTATCACGGAGATACGCTGTTACCGGGGGTGCGGGAGTTTGTCGGTTGGATTTACAGGGAGGGCAAAAAATTTTTATTCCTCACCAACGCCAGCGGCAAGACGCCGAAAGAGTTGCGGCAAAAACTTTGGCGCATGGGGTTGGACGTGGACGAGGGGCATTTTTACACCAGTGCCTTAGCGACGGCGAAATTCCTCAGCCGGCAAAGCCCGGGGTGCAGCGCCTATGTAATCGGCGATCCGGGGCTGTTCAACGCGCTGCACGACGAGGGCATTACCATAAACGAAATCGATCCCGACTATGTCATTGTCGGGGAAACTAAAAATTATAATTTTGACAGTATTCAGCGGGCGATGACCTACGTATTAAACGGCGCGAAGTTAATCGGCACCAACACTGACCTGACCGGACCGTCGGAAACAGGCATGATTCCCGCCTGCCGCGCCCTGGTTACGCCGATAGAGGCGGTAACGGGCAAAACCGCCTACTATGTGGGCAAGCCGAATCCTCTGATGATGCGCACCGGGCTGCAAATGCTGGGGGTACACTCCGAGGAAGCGGCAATGGTCGGCGACAGAATGGATACCGACATCATCGCGGGGATCGAGAGCGGCTTGGATTCCGTCCTTGTGCTTTCCGGCGTGACCACGCGCGATAGCATGAAGCGGTATCCCTACCGCCCGCGCTTGGTGCTGTCTTGCGTAGGAGATGTTGTACCGGGGTACGGCGCGGAGGTTTAGGCAGGCTCTAAAAAAGGGGGAAACGGTTTATGGACAAACTGAACAATTTGGAACTCGCGGTTTTAATCGACGCGGAAAACGTGCCCTACGGCAACGTTAAGGGCATGATGGAGGAACTCGCGCGGTACGGTACGATTACCTTAAAGAGAATTTACGGCGATTGGACGAACCCCGCGCTGTCCGGGTGGAAGTCGGTGCTGTTGGAAAACGCGATTACGCCGATACAGCAGTACAGTTACACCACGGGAAAAAATTCCTCTGATTCCGCAATGATTATCGACGCGATGGACATACTGTACTCACTGAACATAGACGGCTTTTGCATTGTTTCGAGCGACAGCGATTTCACGCGGCTGGCGGTGCGTCTGCGGGAGGCGGGGAAGCGGGTGATCGGAATCGGCGAAAAGAAAACGCCGAATCCATTTATCGTGGCGTGTGACAAATTTGTTTACTTTGAAATTCTAAAATCCGACGCGGGTAAAAAAGAAGCCGAAACGGAAAAGAAACTGCCCGACAAACAAAAAACCAAACTCATCCGCATCATATCGACGGCAATCGACGACCTAACGCAGGACAACGACGAATGGGTGTATTTGGGCGAAGTCGGGACGCAGGTGATGAAAAAACAATCTGACTTCGACTCCAGAAACTACGGATACTCCAAATTAACCACGCTGATTAAAGATATAGGCGCGTTCGACATCGACGAACGGCCGTCCGGCAAAGGCAACACCAAGTTGATTTATATCCGTGAGAAAAAGGGCAAGGGGAAGTAGGACGCTTTCTCAACTCCCCCCCGCGCTTTTTCAAATACGCCTTAACCGCACGCCGGACTTTCGCCGCGCGGGAGATTTTAGACAGGCTCTATATGTACGCGCTTTTCCACCTCTGATACGGCAAGCGGAATGACGCTCAACGCCGCGACGGTAACCCACTGCGCGGGGGACAGCGGCACGACCTTAAACACGGCGGCGATCGGCGGTACCGCGATTACGCCCACTTGCAGGATACAGCACAGTACAAACGCGGGTATCAGGTACGGATTGCACGCCGCGTTCGATTTGAAAACGTACTTCTCGCTCCGCACGTCAAAGGCGTGAATCAGTTGAGAAATGCTCAAAACGGCGAATGCCATTGTACGCGCGGTTGTCAGACCGAAGTAAAGCAATCCGATATTGTACGCGAGGAGGGACGACATACCAATCACACAGCCCTCCAGCAGAATCGCGAAGCCAAGTCCGCCCGAAAACAGCCCGCTGTTCGGGCTTTTTGGTTTGTACAGCATGACATCCTCTTCTATGCCGTCTACGCCGAGGGCAATCGCGGGCAACGAATCGGTTACGAGGTTGACCCACAAAAGTTGTATCGCCAACAGCGGCGGCTGCCACCCGAAAAGTATGGCGGTGAAAATCGTCAGAATCTCGCCGATATTAGACGACAGCAGAAAGTGCGCGGATTTGCGTATATTGTCATAAATACCGCGCCCCTGCCGCACCGCCTCGACAATGGTAGAGAAATTGTCGTCGGCAAGCACCATATCCGCCGCGCCCTTTGCCACCTCCGTACCGTTGATTCCCATAGCGCAGCCGATGTCGGCCGCTTTCAGCGCGGGCGCGTCGTTTACGCCGTCGCCCGTCATCGCCACAACCGCGCCCTTGCTTTGAAAGGTTTTCACAATCCGCAGTTTGTCCTCCGGCGATACCCGCGCGAATACGCTGTATTTGAAAATGTCCCGCTCCAACTGCCGTTGCGGTATTTGCGCGAGTTCCGCACCGGTGACCGCCCGGTCGCCGTCCCGCAGTATGCCCAATTCCGCCGCCACCGCCCGCGCCGTTGTGATGTGGTCGCCTGTAATCATCACCGTTTTTATGCCCGCCCGCCTGCACATTTTCACGGCAGGCTTCGCCTCGGGACGCACCGGGTCCGCAGAACCGATAAGCCCGGCGAAAATCAAGTGCTGTTCCGGGTGTTCCGGGAGGTGCTCCGTGTCGCGGTACGCCACGCCGATCACCCGCAATGCCCGCGCCGCCATATCATTATTACTTTCGGTGATTTTGCGCTTTTCCGCCGGCGTAAGTACGCATTTTTCCAAAAGGATTTCCGGCGCACCCTTGGTGATACTCCTGTACCCGCCGTTGTGCTTATATATCACCGTCATCAGTTTCCGCTTGGAATCGAACGGAATTTCCCGCACCCGCCCGGCAAGGCTTGCCGTCCGCCCCGCCTTTTCCAAAATCGCGCGTTCCGTGGGGTCGGAACCGTTACAGCACAGCGCGGCAAGCGCCAACGCCCGCCCGGTATCGTCGCACGTGATTTGCGCCACCTTGATTTTATTTTGCGTCAGCGTGCCTGTTTTGTCAGAGCAGATGACCGACGCGCTCCCGAGCGTTTCCACTGCGGGAAGTTTGCGGATAATCGCGCGTTTGCCCGACATACGCTGTACGCCGATCGCCAAAACGATAGTGACGATCGCGGGCAGTCCCTCGGGAATCGCTGCGACGGCAAGGCTAACCGACGTCATGAACATATCAAAGGGCGGCAGTTTCCGCGCGAAGCCCATGACGAAAATCAACGCGCATACCGCAAGCGCACCTGTGCCGAGCATTTTCCCCGTGTCCGCGAGCCGCGCTTGGAGCGGCGTTTGATACCCCTTGTCCGCGATAATCAGTTTCGCGATTTTGCCGACTTCGGTACGCATCCCCGTTTCCACCACGACCGCCTCCGCGCGGCCGCCGACCACCAGCGTCGAGGCGAACAGCATATTTGTGCGGTCGCCGATATGCGCGTCCCGCGCGACCGCGTTTTCGCTCTTTTCCTGCGGCATGGATTCCCCCGTGAGCGCGGATTCCTCCGTTTTCAGCCCCGCACAACGGATAATCAGCGCGTCTGCGGGGATATAATCGCCGGTTTCCAACACCAGAACGTCGCCGGGAACAATTTCCTCACAGTCCGTAATCACCGTCTTGCCGCCGCGCTTTACCCGCGCGTGGGGCGCGGAAAGTTTTTTCAAAGCGTCAATCGCCTTTTCCGCTTTGCTCTCTTGCGCCACGCCCAACGCCGCGTTTACCGCGACGATCGCCAATATGATCAGCGGGTCAGCGAAGTCCTTTTCGCCGCGCAGATACGATACGCCGAACGAAATCACCGCCGCCGCGATCAGCGTCAGCACCATGAAATCCCGCATTTGGTCAAGCACCCGCCGAAAAAACGGTGTGCGCTCCTCCTCCTCCAACTTGTTCCGTCCGTACTCTTTCCGCCGCCGCGCACTCTCTCCGTCTGTCAG
>JAIRSR010000094.1 GCA_031255355.1 Clostridiales bacterium | reverse complement strand
GATGAGCAGCACTTGATTGTGCTGTAACAGCAGCAAGCGGCTGCTGTTGCGGTTGAACGACATCAAGCCCTCCATGACGGTTTTGTGGGTCGTTTTCATCAAAATCACGGATTCCTTTTGGTCGTCGGGCGCGGTGGAATCTGACGAGGTGGATTTCGTCTTACTGATTTGCAGTGTAATATCGATCAGCCCCGGCTCGTCTGACTTGTCCAGCGCGATTCCGGTGACGATAAACAGCGCGTCCAACTCGTGATTGTCCCAACAGGCGGTCAACGCCGCCGCGAGCGACGCGCAAAGCGTAACGGCAAGCGCAAGCCGTATGCATCGTATTTTCATAACCTGTCCCTTTCCTCCGCGTTTGCCTCATGAGGACGCGGCGGCGGGATGAAAAACTTCCCCCGCCGGATATCGCCCCGCGCAAGGTCTCTCGGGCGGTTCACCATGAACCACAGCGGCATTCGTATGACGGAATCCTGTACATTTTCCGTGCGGGAAAAACAGTCAAAATACGGCACACCGAAAGAGTTCAGCGTCGCCAAATGCACCAAAACCGCCAAACATCCCATAGAAATACCGTACCAACCCAAAAACGCCGCCGCCGTCATCATCAAAATCCGCAAGACGGAAGCCGACTCATTTTGAAACGGCACCAAAAAACTCGCGACCGCCATAACCGCAATCACAATCACCATCGGTGCGCTGACGATTCCCGCAGAAACCGCCGCTTCCCCCATAATCAACGCGCCGACGATGCTAATCGTCTGCCCGATCGGGCGCGGAAGCCGTATGCCCGCCTCGCGCAGTACCTCGAACGCAAACACCATAATGGCGGTTTCGATAAAGACGGGGAACGGCGTTCCCTCATGCGCGTTTGCGATCGTCAGCAGCAAGGTGGTGGGAATCAGTTCCTGATGAAACGAAGTGAGCGCGATATAAACGGCGGGCGCGAACACCGTAACGGCATACGCGGCGAAGCGCAGCAGGCGCGTCAGCGCGGCGTACAGCGGACGCGCGTAATAATCCTCGGCGGTTTGGAAACTCTCGATAAACAGCATTGGCGCGGTCAGTACGAACGGCGTACCGTCCACGACGATCGCCGTGCGCCCCTCTAAAATCCGCGCGGCAATTACGTCGGGCTTTTCGCTGTAGCCGATTGTCGCAAACGGCGAAAACGGCGCGTCCTCGATGTATTCCTCAATATAACCCGATTCCAAAATCGCGTCCGTATCTAACTTGCCTATGCGGTATTTTACCGTTTCCACCACCTCGGGATTCGCCACGCCGTCAAGGTAAATCAAACAGATGTCCGTTTGCGTTTTCCTGCCCGCGCTCATACGCTCTACACGGAGGTTTCCGTTTTTGATTTTGCGGCGAATCAACGCCGTGTTGGTGCGCAAACTTTCCGTAAAGCCCTCGCGCGGGCCGCGCACCACCGTTTCCGATAACGGCTCGGTCACGCCGCGCTTGTCCCACCCCTTGGTGCTCACGATCAGACCCGCCGCGCAGCCGTCCGCAAGCAACGCCGTATCGCCTGAAAGACAGGCGGCGGCAAGTTCCCCCAAGGAAGCCGCCGCTTCAACGTCCCCCGCGCACAACGCCGTCCGCGCCAGCGTATCCAACAAACCGCCGTCCGCGCTGCTCACTTTGTCACCGTTCCAGCGGACTAAAGGGCGCAAAATCGCCTCCGTTACGGCGCGGCTATCCGCAAGCCCGTCGATGAACACCAACGCGCCGCGAAACTTCCCGCCCCGCCCGAACCGAAACGAATGTACTTTCACATCGTTGCCGCCGCCGAGCAAGCCTTTTAGTTCGCCCAGCGCGGCTTGTAATTGCGCGTCGCCGCCGTCTTGCCGGGTCTGTTTGAAATTTTTGAAAAACCGTAGTTTCCGCGCGAAATATCCCGGAGCCAATAGCGTAATTTCCTTTCCTGCAACTTTTTATTAGGGCATATTATGATTCTACTTATTTAATATACCTAATCTATGCTAAATTATGTAAGAGCCTGTCTAAAATCTCATCGCGGATGACATTTTGGACAGGTTTTACGATACAGCGATTAAAAAATATTTTTTCATAATAGGGAACTTTTTTGCCGCGTACCTCGTCATAAGGACAGAACAACGCTTTGACACTATATTATAATTGGGGGTATTGATTATGAAAAAATTAACAGCGGCGGCAATGGTGCTTGTCATGCTATTTGCCGTTCACGCGCCCGCGTTCGCGGCGGGCGGCACGGACGCGGGGCTGGAGCCGCTCATTCTAAAGGTAAAAGCGGCAATCGGCATTCCGGAAAGTTATGAGATGTTCGACAGCGGTATGAGGACGGAGGACGGCATGACATATTGGTCGCTCAATTGGTCAGAGAAGCCGAACGACGCGGAGTACAACAACAACAGCATATCGGCGCAAATTCGCGGGGACGGCTTTATCACGTCCTATTCCAAATACGATAGCGCGCGTACTTATTCCCCGTATATCCGTCTGCCCGGGGTATCAAGAGAGGACGCGGCGAACGCGGTCAAGGCGTTTATCGCCAAGGTCTGCCCCGAAGCGTCAGAGCAGGTGCTGTGGGCGGAACCCGATGTAAGCGACGGAGATTATCATTTTAACTTTTCCCGCGCCGTCAACGGCATAGCGGCGGCGTTCAACACCATGCGCTTCACGGTGAACGGCGAAACGGGCGAGGTCAGCAACTATTACGCGCATTGGGACCCCGCGCTGACGTTCCCCGCCGCGGACGGCGCAATCAGCCTTGAGGAAGCGGAGCGGATTTATCAAGCGGATTTGCCGCTCGACCTCGAATACACCACGGACGCAAAGGGCGGGGTCACTCTGCGCTACGCGCCGTCGCGTGAAAAGTCGGGCTATTACATTGACGCGGTGAGCGGTGAAATCGCGAAACCTCCGATAGAGGTTGTGCCGATGACCCGCGCCGCCGCATACGCCGACAACGGAAAAGCGATAAGCGGAACCATAGAACTAAGCCCCGCCGAGCGGGAGGAAGCGGACGCTGTCGCGGGTTTGATTACCGCCGGGGAAGCGGAAGCGAAACTCCGCGCGGTGAACGGTCTGGAATTTGACGAAAGTTACAAATATTACAGCGCGTACCTCAACCGAAGCAAGTCGCCCGACGGCGAAACGCTGTACTTTTTAGGGATGAGTTTCACCAAGGACGACGAGCCGGATGCGGCTTCCGAATCGGAGGCGGCTAAAATCCTCGTTCCCGGGCAGGGCAACGGCGGCGCAAACGCGTCGTTCAACGCCAAGACGGGCGAATTGACGTCCTTTTCAAGTTACATATACCGCGCCGACGACGGCGCGAACGGCGGGACATACGACCGTGAAAACGGCAAAAAAACAGCGGAGGAATTTATCGCGGCGCATCTGCCGAAGCAACGCGAATCGCTGAAGTATATCGACAGCGGCGATGACGGCTTGTATTATCAGTATTACCGCGTAGAAAACGGCGCGTATTTCGGCTATGACGGCGTTACTATCGGCGTGAACGCGGATACAGGCAACATCAATCGATACAACTTCTTGTGGGAGGAACACGCCGCAATTCCGTCCGTTGCGGGGGCAATCGGCTTGGACAAGGCGCATGAGGCGTTGTTTGCCGCCGTCGGACTGAACATGGCGTATATTCTGATTGATAAAACGCCGAAGTTGGTCTACCGGCTTTCGGACGGCAAGCCGCCGTATATTGACGCGATGAGCGGTACGCATACCGGCTATGACGGCAAGCCGTTTCAGCAAAACGCCGCGCCGGAGTACGGCGACCTCGCGGCGCATTTCGCGGAGGACGCTGTCCGCGCGTTGGTGAACGTCGGCGTATTTCTCGACGGCGGCAATTTTATGCCGGACAGCGAAATTCTGCAAAAAGATTATGTCAACCTACTTTCGCGGCTTGGCGGCGGGTTTTACCGCTACGGCGGCGAGGAGGAGGACGAATATTACCGCTATATGCTTCAAAACGGCATTATGGACGCTGTGGAAAAGAACCCCGACGGCGGCGTGACGCGTGAGGACGCTGTAAAGTTCCTTTTGCGGTGCGTGAATTACAAAAAATTCGCGGAAATCCCCGGCATCTTTCACGTGGAGTTCCTCGACGCGGCAGACCTTGCGCCGGAACTTGCGGGATACGCGGCAATCGCGAAAGGCTTGGGCATCGTCAGCGGAAGCGACGGCTATTTTTACCCAAAAGGGATTCTGACCCGGGGGGAAGCCGCAGTAATTATTTATAATTGCCTAAACGCGGGATTTTAAGCGGAACCTTGCTTAATTTAAGTTAAACCTTTCCTATGGTGTGTTTGGGAAATAGGCGTATATGATTTTGCGAGAAAAAA
>JAIRSR010000035.1 GCA_031255355.1 Clostridiales bacterium | reverse complement strand
AATCCAACACGCCGCCAAATACGCGCGGCGGGGATTCATAAAACACGCGGGAGGAGTTTATGAAAATTATTGCTGTCGCCAATCAAAAAGGCGGCGTAGGGAAAACGACCACGGCGGTGAACGCTTCCGCTTGCCTTGCGGAGCGCGGTAAGCGGACGCTTGTGGTGGACAGCGACCCGCAAGGGAATACTTCCAGCGGGCTTGGTATCGACAGAAAAGCCGCGAAAAAGACGATTTATGACGTTCTTGTCAACAACGAGGGCATCAAGGACTGTATCACGCGCACGAAGTGGGACAATTTGGACATTTGTCCCTCAAGCATACAACTTTCCGGCGCGGAAATCGAACTTGTTTCCGTTGCGGAGCGTGAATTTCGCTTGAAAAACGCGCTTGCGGCGGTCGCGGGGGAATATGATTTTGTATTGATCGACTGCCCTCCGTCCCTCGGACTGATTACGCTGAACGCACTCGCGGCGGCGAACACCGTGTTGATTCCGATTCAGTGCGAATACTACGCGCTGGAGGGGCTGTCGCAACTTACCGCGACGATTAAGCAGGTGCGGCGCGGAATCAATCCCGACCTTGAAATTGAGGGGGCGTTGCTCACAATGTTTGACGCGCGGACGAACCTGTCAATCGAGGTGGTCGAGGAAGTCAAACGCGCGTTGCCGCAAAAGGTCTGCGCAACGGTAATCCCGCGCAACGTGCGCCTGTCCGAAGCGCCGAGTTTCGGTGAACCTATCGTGGTTTACGACGCCAACAGCAAAGGCGCGATGTGCTATCGCGCACTTGCCGCAGAATTAGTGGAAAAGAACAGAGGTGAGGTCAATGGTTAAAAAAGGTCTGGGGCGCGGTCTGGGCGCATTGATTCCCGATTATGACGAAAACGCCGTCGCAAGCGGCGCGGTGGAACTGAAATTGATCGACGTAGAGCCGAACGGCAGTCAGCCGCGATCTGATTTCGACAAGGAAAAACTGCGGGAACTTGCCGATTCTATCACGGCACACGGCGTGATTCAGCCAATCCTCGTCGTGAAAAACGGTGCGCGGTATCAAATTATCGCGGGGGAACGCCGTTGGCGGGCGTCAAAGTTGGCGGGTTTGAAAACCATTCCCGCGATTGTCCGCGATTACGACGAATTAAAGGTGTTTGAGGTCGCGCTCATCGAAAATTTACAGCGGGAGGATTTGAATCCTATCGAGGAAGCGTCGGGTTATAAGTCACTGATTGACCGCTTCGGCATGACGCAAGAGAAAATCAGTGAGCGCGTAGGCAAAAGCCGAAGCGCGGTCGCAAACGCGTTGCGGCTGCTCTCTTTGCCGTCGGAAGCGGTCGCTCTGATTTCGGCGGGAACGCTGTCTGTCGGACACGCGAAAGTGATTTTATCGCTGCCCGCCCGACTGCAAGCCGAAGCCGCGCGGCAAATCGCCGCAAAAGGTCTGACGGTGCGCGAAACGGAAGCATATGTAAAATCACTTCTCCACCCCGCGCGAAGCAAGACGGAGGAACACAGCGAATTGAAAGCCTACCTTTCCTCCATTGAAACAGACGTTTCCCGCGCTATGGGGACAAAGGTGCGGATTCGTCACGGCGCGTCTTCCGGCAAGGGGAAAATAGAAATTCAGTATTATTCCAACGAGGACTTGGAGCGGTTGCTGAATCGGCTTGTGAAAAAGTAAAAATTGCCGCCAAGTACCGCCCGAGAGTAAAAAACGGCATGAATTTACATTTTATGCCAGCCCAAAACCGCGCCGTAACGGACTTTCGCGGATTGGTTGGTGTGATATTATATTTTGTATAGTTTTCGCGCCCAAGGGGAAAATATGAGTTGTCCGCAAAATGTTCCCCGTGGAACATTTCAACGGTTTGCCTTTTCGTCAAATTTCGGCAAACTCCCGCGCGGAAAGGAAATCGGCTTCGGCTTGCGGGGCGGTGCATATATTACACCGCATTGCCGCAAAAAGCAAGCCGCCATATCGGAGGTGAATTATGAAAATAAAACCCAAATTTATATGGCTGTACAGCGTGTTGTTGTTTTCTGCGGCGTTGCTGTTGATTCTTATTTCCACGCTGTCACAGTCGCGCCTGACACCGCGTGGTGCGGTGACGGAAACGGACGAGCAACAGGCGTTCAATCAGACCATACAGCAAAGTATGACCGATTTGATTCGGGAAAATGAAAACCTGCGCGAATCGCTTAGCGAGGCAAACGACAAAATTGACCGTCTGGAGAGCGAATCACAGGCATTGGCGACGGATACAACGGCGCGAAGCGCGTCGGGCGAGGCTACGGACTTCCTGCTCCAAGCGGAACTGCTGTTTAATATCGGGGAATACGCCGATAGTATGGACGCACTGCAAAACGTCAACGCGCTTATTCTGTCGGAGCAAGGGAAAGATTTGTACACTTGGCTTACGGATAAATTGGCCGCAAAGGGCTATAAATTACAAGGTTAGAGGGGTATTTTGCAATGTTAGACGTGAAACTGCTCAGAAGTAACGCGGAACAAGTAATCGAATCGCTGTCACGGAGAGGCGGGGAATATAACCTTGACGCTTTCTTGGACGCGGACAAAAAAAGGCGGGGGTTACTCGCTGAAACAGAGGGCTTGAAATCCAAGCGGAACGCCGTTTCAAAGGACGTGCCGCGTCTGAAAAAAGAGGGCGGGGACGTGGAAGCGGTTTTCGCGGAGATGAAAACGCTTGCGGACAAAATCAAAACCCTTGACGACGAGGTCAAGGCGTTGGATGAAGTGATTGAAAAAATTATTTTGTCCATGCCGAACCTGCCGAACGATATGGTAAAAACAGGGTTTTCGGAAGAGGACAACGAGGAACTGCGCCGCCACGGGGAACCGCGAACGTTTGACTTTTCCCCCGCCGCGCATTGGGACATCGGCGAAAGGCTCGGCATACTAAACGCCGCCGCCGCCGCGAAAGTTACGGGCGCGAGGTTCACTTTTTACAAGGGGGACGGCGCGGCGTTGGAACGCGCGGTAATCAATTTTTACCTCGACACCCACACGCGCAACGGCTATACCGAAGTGTTCCCGCCTTTCATGGTACATAGAAATTCCATGCAAGGCACAGGGCAACTGCCGAAGTTTGAGGAGGACGCTTTTAAGGTCGCGGGAACGGAGTATTTCCTCATTCCCACGGCGGAGGTGCCTGTGACCAACCTGCACCGCGACGAAATTTTGGCGGAGGACAGCCTGCCGATAAAATATTGCGCGTACTCGGCGTGTTTTCGCGCGGAGGCGGGTTCCGCAGGGCGTGACACGCGGGGCTTGATTCGTCAGCACCAATTCAACAAAGTGGAGTTGGTGCAATTCACCCGCCCGGAGGAATCCTATGACGCGCTCGAGGCACTCACGGCGGACGCGGAGCGGGTAATCGCGGCGTTGGGGATTCCCTACCGGGTCGTGCGCCTTTGCAGCGGCGATTTGGGGTTCAGCAGCGCGATGACCTATGACCTTGAAGTGTGGATGCCAAGTTATAATAAGTATGTGGAAATCAGCAGTTGCAGTAATTTTGGGGACTTCCAAGCGCGGCGGGCGGGGATTCGGTTCCGGCGGGAACAGGGCGGCAAGCCGGAGTTTGTGCATACCCTCAATGGCAGCGGCGTGGCGGTGGGCAGAACGGTTGCCTGTATTTTGGAAAATTTTCAGAACGCGGACGGAACAGTGACGGTGCCGGAGGTGTTGACGCCTTATCTGGGGAAAGAAATGATTGGATAGGGATTGCGGGGTAAGCCCGGCGCGAAACCCGGCATGGGAAAAATGTTAAGTTCGTAGACGCAAACCCTTTGTTGGAGTGATTTAATGTTATTGCACAGGGAAGTTATATAATTCCCTGTGCTTTTTCCTCTTTTTTGTTCGTAGCCGCAAACCCTTGCCAAGGTATAATTCAATGTTCATTTCACAGGGAATTTATTCCCTGTGAAATGAAAACCTGATGATACCCCGCTTTCAAGCGGGTCACGCATTTCCGCGCGGCCTGTTCTCTTTCAAACAGCCCGAACACGGCGGAGCCGCTTCCGCTCATCATCGCGCCGATTGCGCCCGCCTCCGTCATGCGGGATTTTAGCACCCCGACATGTCCGCAACGCTTCGCCGTCACGCCCTCTAACACATTGCACATGTTTTGCGCCGCCGCGCGGAGGTCGCCGCGTTCCAGCGCGTCAATCATCGCGTTGGTGTCGGGGCGTTGTTTGATTTCGTTCAACTTCAAATTCTGATACACCCATTTTGTGCTTATGGAAAATTCCGGCTTGACGATAACGATAAAGCATTTCAAATTATTTTGCACCGGCGTAAGGCGTTCGCCCATTCCCCGCGCAAGGCACGTCCCTCCGGTAAAGAAAAACGGCACATCCGCGCCAAGACCCGCGCCGATTTCCGTTAATTTTTCCATAGACAAATTCGCGTCGTAAAGCGCGTTCAAGCCTTTTAGCACCGCCGCCGCGTCGGAACTTCCTCCTCCTAATCCCGCGCCGACGGGGATATTTTTGCGCAGCGTGATTTTTACACCGCCGTCAATATTCGCGGCGGCAAAAAACGCCTGTGCCGCGCGGAACGCGAGGTTCCTCTCGTCACACGGCAGGTAAAAGCGGTTGGTGGACATCTCTATGACGTCCGATTTTTCCAACGCGATTTCATCACGGAGCGAAACGGTTTGCATGAGCGTTTCAATCTCGTGATAGCCGTCACTCCGTTTCTCCGTCACGTCAAGGGATAAATTGATTTTCGCGGGTGCGTATATCGTCATTAGTTAAGCACTCCTCTCGCGGATGTTCCGCGCCGTTTTATTCTAAAAAAAATCATAAAAAATCAAATTTCACAAATACTATTTCCACAGGATTTTCAACTTTTCAACCGTCGGGGGCGGCAAACCGCCGCAAAGGGGATTGGTATGCGGAAAAACTTCAAGGAAAATAGTATTGTTTACCTCGTCGGCGCGGCGGGCTACACGCTGTTGGAAGTGCTGTGGCGCGGGTATTCCCACTGGACTATGGCGGTGACGGGCGGGTTGTGTTTCGTTGTGATTTACCGGGCGAACCTGCGTCTGGAGGGCAAAGGGCTGCTTCTGAAATGCCTTACGGGTGCGGCGGTGGTGACGGCTGCCGAGTTTGCCGTCGGCGCGGTCGTCAACCTCGCGCTTCGCTGGAACGTCTGGGATTACTCCGCTTTGCCGCTGAACTTTCTCGGGCAAATTTGCGCGTTGTACTCACTGATTTGGTTTTTGCTTGGCGTACCGCTCGCGCCGCTGTGCAGGTGGCTCCGCAAACGCGTCACCGCCGCCGCGCGGGAAGCCGAAGCGGGCGGTTCCCCTCTGCCGCGCTAATTTGAGGGCTGTTGCATACGCTGTTTCAGCATTAAGTCTTTCACTTTCATCAAACGCGTCGTCGCGCTCCGCTCATTTTCGTCAAGTTTCATTTTGATAAAGCGGATTTTTTCCTCAAACCGGGGAATCATAACATATTCCAAAGCGTTCACCCTACGCCGGGTTTTTTCGATTTCCGCCGCCAAAAGTTGCGCACTTTTCTCTTTTTCCGCAAGCGACAACAGCGCGGGCAACAGTCCGTTGATTCGGTCAACCGCCGCGTCGAGTTCCCGCGAGGTGCCGTAAAAGCCGTAGGCGTACAAGTCTGTATCCGTCCCGCGCGTTTCAAAAACAGGTACGTTTACCGACATGATATTTTTTGTTTTAATATCGACCTCAACCCGCCGCTTGGGGAACATCAGGCTTTGCTCCAACACCTGCCCGGACATCACCGCGCTTGCCACCAGAAAACTGCCGTACACCTCGCTAAGCGACGCTTCCACGCGCTCCCGCAACGCCCTGTTTTCGCGCACGACGTCAAGGAACTGCTTCATCATCTCGTCGCGCTTATCCTTTAGCAATTTATGCCCCCGCCGCGCGGTAATCAGCCGCCGTTTCAGACGCGTCAATTCCATACGCGTCGGATTTACGTGCTCCGCAATCATGCGCCATCCTCCTCCGCTACGCAAATTCCGACTTGTTAATCGGAATTTTTCATCATGTATTTTTCGATATATTCCTCCCGCACGCGCTTCAATTCGGACTTCGGCAACATAGAGAGCAACTCCCACCCGAGGTTGAGTGTTTCCTCTACCGAGCGGTTCGTTTCAAAGCCCTGTGCCACGTACCGCGACTCGAACGCTTCCGCGAAGCCGGCGTAGCGTTTGTCGATCTCCGTCAGCGCAGCCTCGCCGAGGATGACCATGAGTTCCTTGGCTTCCTTACCCCGGGAATACGCGGCAAACAGTTGGTTCATGGTGTCGGCGTGATCCTCGCGGGTCTTGTCCTTGCCAACGCCCTTATCCTTTAGGCGCGACAGCGACGGCAAAACGTCAATCGGCGGCATAATGTTTTTGCGGTAAAGTTCGCGGCTTAGGATAATCT
>JAIRSR010000246.1 GCA_031255355.1 Clostridiales bacterium | reverse complement strand
AAAAGCCTTGGGCGGTTAGAATGTCATACACAAAAAAAGACGTTCAAAAATTTAGGTATGTTGCGTATTATGAAACGAAAACCGAGGCGTTAAAGCGTCTTTCCGAGGAACAAATAACTCCCACGTCGCCAAGGGCGAATATAACCTTTAGGGAACTGTACGAGGAATGGAAAACAACTCCCGCGTTTACAGGGATTAGCAAACAGACACAGGAAAATTATGCGGCGGCGTACAAGCATTTAGCCCCGCTTCACAACGCAAAATTTAACCATATCCGAACAAAAGATATGCAGGTGATAATTGACGACCTCACGGCTCTAAATCCAACGTCAAAGACCCCGCAACCGCTGTCACGCTCCACGAAAACAAAAGTTAGAATATTATGCGGGCTGCTGTACAAATACGCCATGCAAAACGATATTTGTAACAAGAATTACGCCTGTTTTATCAAGTTACCCAAAGCAGAGAAAACGGAAAAAAGTATTTTCACCGACCTTGAAATTAAAAGGCTGGAATCTAACGTCAGTATCCCCTATGCGGATACGATTCTCATTTTGATATATACAGGGCTTAGGATAAGCGAATTGCTGGAGTTGTCCCGCTTCGGCGTGGACTTAAAGGCGATGACCATTACAGGCGGCTTGAAAACAGACGCGGGAAAAAATCGAACTGTTCCGATACACCCTAAAATTTTACCGTATATCAAGAAATATTACGATGACGGTTGTGACAGGCTAATTACAAAGAGCCGCGAAACAGGGGATAAGAATAATAAAAAGATTGTTTCGGGAGTGCCTATAACGGCGAAATATTACCGAAAATCCATTTTTGCGCCTATTATGGAACAATTGGGTATCGTCGGGAAAACACCTCACGCAACGCGCCATACTTGCGCAACACTGCTTGCGAGAGCCGGAGCGGATACCAACGCAATAAAAATGATTTTAGGACATAGCGACTACGCTTTTACCGCCGATACGTATACCCACACAGACGTAAATTTCCTCAAAGAACAAATGGTAAAAATTTAACGGTAGTATACAAGTAGTATACAAATCGATTATTTGCTGAAAAAGAAAAACCCGCACAAACGCAATGTTCATGCGGGTTTTGTCTGGTGACCCATCGGCGATTCGAACGCCGGACACCTTGATTAAAAGTCAAGTGCTCTGCCAACTGAGCTAATGGGTCGTGCTATTTGTTTTGCAAATAACAAAACTAAAAACAATGACTGACTAAATGCGATCAAAAACAAATATATGCTATTTTGCGTTTATGGCATATTTTGATAGACCACCGATAAACAACTTGTATATTATAGCACAAAAAAAAAGAAAAAGCAATATCTAATTTTCAATTTTCACGCAAATCTAATAAATTAACAAAATTGTAACAAAAGAAATGAGCATATTCACCTTGCGTTATACACAAAAGAGGTCTATATAACTGTTTGGCATAGCGTAAAACGCAACAACATGATTGCTGAATTGCCCGAAACAACAATTGTTTGACCGATTACGGCAATCGAAATACAGCGGTCTTATGACAATAAACCCATATTCAATATGAAGCCTTAATCTCTTCCGCGAGGCAAAGTGTAGGCGAAACGCATATCAATCACCGGGCGGCAAGCGACACAAAATACCCGCGATCATTCGAGGGTTTTCTTTTTATCTTGGATTTTTGATAAAAAATACTTTTAGTAACGTCTGAATGTTTGTGAATATTGTTGACATTTTTGCAAATTTGATAGGGTGTGGACAAACAAACTGATTATAAAAAATCCAAGACCGAAAATGGCAATTCGCGGGAATTAGGGTAGCGATTCCGTCTGAACTTCATCTTTGCCGCGCCAAATTTGTTATAAGCCTCCACAAATACCACAACAACGGCATGTAACGTCTCAAGCGAACGCGGAAAACAGCGGCTTCGCCGTGCCAAAATCGGTATGTAATGCCGCAAATTCGCGTTCACGCTCTCGATATTGTGCGTGTCGCTTTTATCTCTGACGTTTCGGACATGACGACCGTGATACGCGACATCCACATAGCCTAAAAAGCCATCCGTCGCGTATTCTTGGGCAGCATGAGTGGAATCCACCATCAACTGTATGCGCTCCGGCGATTTGTCAAAAGCGCGGAATGGTTTGCGCCGTCCGAAAACACAACCTACCACACGGAGGACGAAAACAGCCGGATTCAATTGGACGCGGTCTCGGGCGAGTTGACTTACAAGCCCTCCGGGTATGATGTTGGGACGCTGATTACATTTTATGTGTATGCCGAAAATGAGGCGGGCAGGTCGCGCGGCGTAGCGGTAAAGGTTCAGATTACGAAAACGCGGAACGCGCACAACGCCGTCATTTTTGCAAAAAAGGATACCTATCAAATCAACAGCGCAAACCTTCCTGCGCTTGATTATGAATATCGGCATTTCGTGTTCGCCGGCGACATAATCATGAACGGCAACCTATTCCTAAAAGCGTTGCTTGACGGTCTTGAACTCACAAGGGGTACGCAGTATACCCTTGAGAATAAATCAGCGGTTTTCGGCGGCAACGCAATCAAGATTTTCGGCATCAAAAAAGAAGTTTGCGACGATTTATCAATAGGACAGCACACGGTTACGCTTTGCCGGATACTCCGTCAAAGAGCGGGTATGATTTTGGCGGGTGGTACACAAGGGAACACGGCGGCGGAGAGCGCGTGAGCGCGGACACGATTGTTGAAGCGGATATGAAAGTGTACGGTTATTGGATGAAACGGAAATCATCCGCTTCAAGTTCCCGAAAATCAAACAGACCTATCGGCGTTACCTCGTTTGCCGCCTTGCATACCGCGCCGGAAAAAACCGAATTGGATAGGGCGATTGATCCGAAGCCGTATGTGAATGGCTATCCCGACGGGACGTTTCGGCAGGACGCGCCCGTTACTCGCGCGAAAGCGGCGGCGCTGATGAACCGCGCCGTTATGAGGATATTAGACAGGCTCTTACAGGGTTTGGTCAGATTGAGGAATAACAGCCGAGATGGAAATTTAGATTTCCGACAGGATTTCTAAAGATGAAAAGTTGCGCAAAACCCGCCGTGCTCCGCATCAAAAATCCTTGACACCGCCGCGCTGTTTATGCTATACTTACCATGACAAACCGCTCTTTTTTTGGCATAGTTTGTTTGTATGGCTGATGTTCGCGAAGCGAAATTTTCAAAAAGGATAGGAGTTGTACCAATGCGTATTCCAAGACCGGAACATCCCCGCCCGCAAATGGTTAGGGAAAAGTGGCTGAATTTGAACGGAACGTGGGAATTTGAATGTGACTTCGGGAAAAGCGGAAAGGAGCGGGGTGTGCCGCGCAAGGAACGGCTGGATAAAGAGATTGTTGTGCCGTTTTGCCCCGAAAGTGAGTTATCGGGGATTGGTTACAAGGATTTTATCAACGCGGTGTGGTACAAACGCGCGTTCCGCATTCCCGGCGCGTGGGGGAAGCGCGGCGTTCTGCTCCATTTTGAGGCGGTGGATTACGATTGCGACATTTGGGTGAACGGCGAGCATGTCGGCAGTCACAAGGGCGGCTACACGCCGTTTTCCTTTGACGTCACGCGCTGTATAACGGACGGCGAAAACACCGTAGTTGTTTACGCGGAGGACGATACCCGCACCGGATTACAGCCTTGCGGCAAGCAAAGCAAGCGGTATCTTTCGGAGGGCTGTGATTACACCCGCGTGACCGGGATTTGGCAGACGGTCTGGTTGGAGAGTGTGCCGGAGGCGTATGTGAAATCATACAAAGTAATCCCCGATGTTGAAAATTCCAAAGCGGATATTACGCTGGAGGTTTCGGGCGCGGGGGCGGCGGAACTGACGGCGGTGTACGACGGCAGAACCGTCGGCGCGGCAAGCGTCAAGACGGCGGGAGGAACGGTAAATGTAAGCGTTCCCCTCTCGGAACTGCACTTGTGGCAGCCGCGAAACGCCGCGTTGTACGATTTGGAAATCCGCTTCGGCGACGATTGTGTCAAGGGCTATTTCGGTATGCGCACCCTGCGTCTGACGGAAAATTGCGTGTTGATTAACGAAAAGCCGGTATTTCAGCGGTTGGCGCTTGACCAAGGGTATTATCCTGACGGAATCTACACCGCGCCGAACGACGCGGCTTTGGTTAAGGACATCGAACTGTCGCTGGCGTTGGGCTTTAATGGCGCGCGTCTGCATGAAAAGGTGTTTGAGCGGCGGTTTTTATACCACGCTGACAGAATGGGCTACCTGGTGTGGGGGGAGTACGG
>JAIRSR010000144.1 GCA_031255355.1 Clostridiales bacterium | reverse complement strand
AACGTGCAATTGGATTTTATGACAATCAATCGCTTTCGGAGCGAACGATTAAAAGGCAAATAGAAGCGAACAATTCCTCTTGCTTTTTTTCATCCGTATCAGCAAAAATTACTTTTATGCAAAAAATCTCGCCCATCTGAAAAGATGAACGAGTTTTTTTGATTTTCTTAGGTCTGTTTTGTTATAGTCCGTTTTGTGTTACAACTTCAAAATTATGTTTTATTACTTCGCTCCCGCCGTATTATTCCGAAGTAAACGGCAGTAAAGCAATATGCCTTGCGCGTTTGATCGCAACGGTCAACTGTCTTTGGTGCTTCGCGCAGTTCCCGCTCATGCGGCGCGGAACGATTTTAGCGCGTTCCGTTAAAAAACGGCGCAATTTCGGTATATCCTTATATTCGATATGCTCAACTTTATCAATGCAGAATTGGCAACTTTTTTTGCGTGCCTTTCTGCGCATGGGTCTGTCCCCTCTTTCAGCCATTTAGCGTTACCTCCTTCACGGATAAAATAATAGTCGTTTCACTTTTCATTTACGGCAAATCTTTCAATATTACGGTAAACGCGAAGTCAAACTGTAAGATGTTTTGTTTGCGGGATTGCCGCCGACGGAAAACTATCCGTCACAGCCAATCTAAAACGGCAAATCGTCGTCCGTATCCACAGGCGCGAAGCCGTCATTGTTAAACTGCGGACCGGGGTCGCCGTAATTTGAGGGAGAACTCCCCCCGCCGGCGTTGCCGCCGCCTTGCGGTTTGTCGCCGCAGAAGTTTACCTCGTCCGCGATTACCTCGGTAGCAAAATGGCGCACACCGTTGTTATCGTCCCAATTGCGCGTTTGCAGACTTCCGCAAACGTTAATCATCTGCCCTTTTGTGAAGTACTTGCAAACAAATTCGGCGGTCTGCCGCCAAGCGACAATGTTGATGAAATCAGCCTGACGCTGTTCCCCCGACCTGACAAAGCGCCTGTCCACCGCAATAGAAAATGAACACACGGGAATATTTGAAGCCGTGTATTTCAATTCCGGGTCGCGGGTCAAGCGTCCCATCAAAATAACCTTATTCAGCATAGCGGCACCTCTTAATCCTCATCTTTTCTGACGATAATGGAACGGATAATTCCGTCCGTGATTCCGTAGATTCTGTCTAACTCTTTCGGAAATTCGGGCGAAGCCGTGAAATTCACCAAAACATAGAAGCCCTCGTTTTTGTCGTTAATCGGGTACGCCAAACGCCTTTTGCCCCATACATCCACGCTTGCGACCTCGCCCGACGACGCGATCAGTGACTTGAATTTTTCGACGATTTCATTTGTTTCGTCCTCGGTCTTGTCTTTGTCAACGATGAAAATCGTTTCGTACTTGTTGATATGCTCAGCCATTCTTTGACACCTCCTTTTGGACTTTGGCGCGTAGTTACGCTACGCGCAAGGATTTAGAATATATTATACTCTAAAACAACAGGATTGTCAACATTTTTCTTTGGAATTTGGCGGACAAGGTTTTGCGCCGCAGCATACGGATTGACAGACGGCGTATAATAAAATATAATAGACTTGATAAAATGAGATATTATTACGGAAGAAAGCAGGGAATTGCGGAGATGAAAAATGAGATGAAAAATGATAAGAACATCAACTATCAAAAGGAATTGGACGCGCTCATCAACGGTTTGAAAACGCGCGGGGAAACGCCGCGTCTGTTGCTGCACAGTTGCTGTGCGCCGTGCAGTACCGCCGTATTGGAGTACCTCGCGGGGGCGTTTGACATTACGGTGTTTTACTACAATCCAAATATCTACCCTGAAGCGGAGTACGTCAAAAGGCTGAACGAGCAAAAGCGGCTGTTGCCGATGTTGCGAAGCGCGGGGAAGATCAACCTCATAGAGGGGCGGTATGACAGCGGCGCGTTTTACGCGGCGGTGAAAGGTTTGGAGGAGGAAGCGGAGGGCGCGCGCAGGTGCTTCGCGTGTTACGCGTTTCGCTTGCGGGAAACCGCGAAAATTGCCGTAAAAACAGGGTGCGATTACTTTACCACAACACTGTCCGTCAGTCCGCGCAAAAATGCCGCCGTGCTGAACGAAACCGGCGCGGATTTGGCGCGGGAATATCAGACGCGGTACTTATACTCGGATTTTAAGAAGCGCGACGGTTATCAACGGTCGGTGCGGCTGAGCGGGCAATATCAACTTTACAGGCAGAATTATTGCGGCTGTGAGTACTCGTTCACGGCGCGGTCACGCATACAATAGGAGGGAAATTTATGAATTTAATTGTCGCAACGGAGGAAAATTGGGGGATTGGGTACCGGGGTAGGCTTTTGACCGCGATTCCCGCCGACATGAAGTATTTTCGCGAGAAAACAGAGGGCAAAACCGTCATCATGGGACGCGCCACGCTGGAGAGCCTACCCGCCTCAAAGCCGTTGAAAAACCGAACCAACATTGTACTTTCGCGCAACGCGGGGCTGACGGTGGACGGCGCGGAGGTGTGCGGCGACGTTGCCGCGCTGTTACGGCGCGTTGCGGCGCGTGACGACGTTTACGTCATAGGCGGGCAGGAAATATACGCGCTGTTGCTTCCGTATTGCGCCAACGCGTTTGTGACGAAAATTCACGCAAAATATCCCGCAGATAAGTTCTTTCCGAACCTTGACGCGCTTGAAAATTGGCGTGTCGCTTGGCAGTCCGAACCGCAACGGCACAACGAAACGGCGTTCACGTTTTTTCGGTACGAAAACAGCGCGGCGGACGCGGCGGGAATATTAAGATTATGATAATTTTAACAAAATTTAATAAATTCGCTTTATAATTCAAAGAAAATGTGATATAATTATATGTCAGTATGCCGGTATGTTAGTATGTTAGTGTGTTAGTGTGTTAGTATGTCAGTAAGAGTCTGTCTAAAATCTAATCGTGGATGGCATGTTGAGCGGATTTTTCGTCAGACAAGGCAAATTTTTGAAGTAATAATTT
>JAIRSR010000004.1 GCA_031255355.1 Clostridiales bacterium | reverse complement strand
CCAACGACAACGCCAAACACATGACTTTTTTCACAATACACTCCCCCTATTTATCATTTAGGCAAGCGATTCCCGGCAGTACAATGCCCTCGAGGTATTCAAGCGACGCGCCGCCGCCTGTGGAAATATGTGTCATTTTAGGCGCGAAGCCCAATCGCTCCACCGCCGCCGCAGAGTCGCCGCCGCCAATGATTGTCGTGCCGTTGACGTTCGCGACCGCTTCCGCGATTTTTTTTGTTCCGATGGCAAACTTCTCAAACTCAAAGACCCCCATAGGGCCGTTCCAAATAACCGTTTTCGCGTCCTTTAGCGCGTCCGAAAACAGCGCGATTGTCTTTTCGCCGATGTCCAGACCCATCCATTCCTCGGGCAGACTGTCCGACGGCACCGTCTTACTTTCCGCGTCCGCCTTAAACTCCGCCGCTACAACGGTATCCACGGGCAGGAGCAGTTTGACCCCCTTAACCTCCGCTTTTTTCAGAAGTTCTGCGGCAAGCGCCGTTTTGTCCTCCTCGCAAATAGACTTCCCAATGCCGTATCCCTTTGCCCGCATAAAGGTGTATGCCATGCCCCCGCCGATGATGAGTGTATCCACCTTATCGAGCAGGTTTTCGATTACGCCGATTTTGTCAGACACTTTCGCGCCGCCGAGGATTGCGGCAAATGGCCGCGCGGGATTCGCCAACGCGCCGCCCATGATTTCAATTTCCTTTTGAATGAGGAAGCCGCATACCGCCGGAAGATAGTCCGCAACGCCTGTGGTAGACGCGTGCGCCCGGTGCGCCGTGCCGAACGCGTCATTGACGAATATTTCCGCAAGATTAGCCAACTGCCGCGCGAACGCGGGGTCGTTCTTTTCCTCCTCCGCGTGGAAGCGGACATTTTCCAACAGTACCACGCCGCCGTCCTGCAACGCGGCCGTGAGCGATTTCGCGCTGTCGCCGATCACGTCTGCCGCCATTTTGACCTCTATTCCCAATTTTTCCGAAAGACGCGCGGCAACGGGCGATAAACTGTACTTCATATTAAACGTGCCTTTCGGCCGTCCGAGGTGTGAGCATAAAATCACTTTGGCGTTGTTCCCGATCAAGTACTTGATTGTCGGCAGCGCACCTACAATGCGGTTTTCGTCCGTAATATGTCCGTTTTCGTCAAGCGGTACGTTGAAATCACATCTCACCAATACCTTTTTACCCGCTACCTCAATGTCTTTTACTGTTTTCTTATTCATCTTATCCATCCTCCCAATATTATTGTTATAAATTTCACATTTAATTGTAACTTAATTTGAAAAATTTATCAAGTGTTATTTTCGGCAAGCATAAAAACAATTTTACACGCTTCGGCGCGGGTGGCGTAATCGCGCGGATTGAGCCTGCCTAAAGCGTCCCCCGTGACAATGCCGCTTCGTCCTAAGGCGTTCGCCGCCTCGACCGCGTAATCGTCCAACGCCGCCCTGTCCGCGAAAACTTTATCCTCCGTACCGAGGAACGTAACCCCCGCGTATTTCGCGGCGTTGTAGGCAAGTGTCATCATCTGCTGACGCGTGAGTTGTTCCCCCGCCCCGAAGCGTCCCCCGCCAACGCCCGAGGTAATGCCGAGTTTGTTCGCCGTTGCGATATAAGGGTACTGCCAACCGTCTTTCGGCACGTCCTTGAAATCACATTTCGCGCTGTCGTCGTAAAGCCCGAAGCCCAAAATCAGAATCTTTACAAACTCGTCACGGGTGATTGCCCGCAAAGGGAAAAAGTACGCCCCGTCCCCCGCAACCACGCCGTAGGACGCAAGGCGGGACACCGCTTCCGCCGCCCACGGCGCGTCGCCGAGGTCGCTGAAATGACCGCCGCCGTATGCCGCGTTGTCGCCGTAGTAGCCGTTGAGAAGTCCGTCGATCCCGTCCGTCGGTTCAGACGCAAAGCCGCTTTGCAGCAGCGCGGCGGTACATAAGATAATTGTAATAAAAATTTTCATCGCGGGTCAAATTCCGTCGATCACGCCGTCGTCCGTCTGTACCGTTGCGGGCGGTTCCTGCGTGGACGCGGGTTCGGGCGTTTCCGTCTTAGGCGTTTCGGCGGGCGGCGGAGTTGCGGGCGTTTTGGTCGGTGAGGGGGACGGCGAGGCTTCCGCTGGCGGCGCGGTCGTCGTAGGGGCGGATGTGGAAGCGGGCGGCTTTTGCGTCGCGGAGGGAATGGTTCCGCTCCTCATTTCCGCTTGCGCCTTGTATTTTTCTACCTGCGCGTTCAGCACGTCGATTTGCTGTGTCAGTTCCTCTATTTTCTCTTGGAGCGCGGCAACGTCCCGCGAAGCGGTATCGTCCAAAGCGTCCGTTCCGGCGGGAGTGCTCTCTGTAACCTGCGTTTCAATACTTTCGGGCGTTACACGGTGTGTTTTGAACATGATGTTGTACGCCACAATAAAGGACAGGAAAAACACGGCAAGCAACAGCACAATCGCCGCCGAAATCAGTATGGCGTTCCGTTTTCCGTTCCCCTCGGCGTAATTCTTATTGTTGTAATTCACCTTTCTCATCTTTGCACCTCTCATTTTCATTTTAGGGCCTGTCTAAAACCTCCTGCGCGGCGTCATATTGGCGGATTTTCCGCCATACGACTTAAGTCAACCCCGCAAAACCCCATTCGCGCGTCTTTACGGTATTTTTCACACAATACTCACCGCCCGGAA
>JAIRSR010000031.1 GCA_031255355.1 Clostridiales bacterium | reverse complement strand
TTGCGTTTTCCGCGTCTTTTTCGGAAGCGGCAATGATAAAATTACCGTTCGCCTTCAAATTGCGTTTCATGTCTTCCGCCAAAAGCCTTGATTTTTCGTTAAACTGCGAGAATACATAGAAATTGTTGTTTTTTCTGCATATGTGCCACGCGCTGAACTCCGTAAGAAAAAAACGGAGTAAATTTATCGCGGACAGGAGCAGCAGCAAGGGTAAGGCGATATGTATAACGGCAACCGCGAAACTGTATATTTCCGCAAAAACGATGTTGTTTACTTGACTAAAGCACACTTCGTTCACGCTGAAAAAATCCGCGTCTAACGAAACTATTTGCATGAGATGAAACAGATTCGCGATGAGGGCGTTTGCGACAGAATAGCGGCTGTTAAAATACGGCAGATAAATAATATATCCGGCGCACAACAAGGATAGACACGCCACCGCGTATTTGTGGTTGTTTTTTAGTTTTTTGATTATGACCGCGATTGCCGATAAAACGATAAATAACAGCGAAACGGTCAGGCACACATACCAATTCATTCTCTACACACACTTTCCGCGTCAGTTAATGGTTGCTGAATATAATCAGCTTGTCTTGCTCGGTCAACGCGACCTCAACATCGTCTTGGTCGCCCTCGAACAGGACTGTTTTACCTCCCGGGCTTACGTAGCCAAGCACAATTTGTTTATTGTCGTCGGGGGAGGCGGCGTAAACCGCGCGAATCAGTTCCGCCGCCGTACAGGGCGCGGGAATCGCGTTAAAGAAACGCGCGGCTTTTTTGATGTATAATTCCTTGCTTTCAAACACGGCATTGTCCTTGGAATCGTAAGAAAGAATATCGTTATAAAACTCGAACAGCGCTTCCTTTTCCCCGACCTGCGTAACCATTTTGCTGATATATCTGTTGCTGATGACGATATTGTCCACGCTGTAATTGCGCACAACGTCATAGTGCTTCGGGTTTATAATTTCCACTACAATATCAATACTTTCACTGTCGAAATCCGGGTTTTTGGCAATGCGGTCACGAACAATATCCTGCACGTAAATCAGATAGGTGAGCGCGGTGGCGTCCGTATCCTCGCTCATAACGGTGTCGTCCGAAAGAATCAGAATACTTGTGTCCTCCTCGCCCGCGTCCACGAACGCGTTAATCGCCCCGCAAACGGCATCTCTGTCGTAAACGTCCGCCGCGATCACCTTGGACACATAGGGATACGCCTTAAAGTAATTTTGCTTTTCGAGGTTTTTTTCATCGTCTATTACGATGATGTCCAAGGTGTTCCCCGAACCGTCGTCCCATTCGTTGAGGAACGAGTTAAAGCCGTCCATAATCGCGCCCGATTTGCTGTTATGCCCCAAAATGATGACCCGCTTATGTTCCAGCGTATAATCGGGGTTGAGGGCGACGGTAAAGCACTCCTCCGCCGGTTTGCGTCCGTGGCGCGGCTCCTCGGCAAACCGTTCGCCGTCCGCCATATAATAGCTGTGGCATATGCCGTCGGCATCTTTCATGACGGTAAGGGGAACGGCGTTTCCGCGCGCCGCCAAAAACTGCTTGACAAAATCGTTTTCGTCCTTGTCCTCCGTTTCACGGCGCACAAAGAAAGACGCGTCTTTATTGGAAAACAACGTGCTGTAAACGGTGTTCAGCTCCGGCATAATCGTGAATTGAGAGAGGATTTGCCCCAAAATCCTGTTTACGGCTATCGGCACGATATTGCACTTCCCTTTGCGCGCCTTATGCGCGATAATCCGCTTTACCAGAGAGAGCGTCCAATCGTCGTCCAGCTCGACTACGATTTGCTGATTGTCCGCCGACGTTTCCGCAGCGGTGATTTGCGCCACCTGCACGAGGGTTTTTATCGTATTGGCGTTGCCCTTTTCCAGGCGGTCTATGCGCTCTTGGTAATCAAACTTGCATAGCGTGTTGGAAATATCATCGCCCAAAATAATCACGCTTTTCGCTTGCTCCAAGCATATGTCGTTCAACTGCTTGGTAGAGTATGTATCGCCCTCGCGCACGATAATGACCAGCCTGTTTTTCAACGCGGCACCCGCCTTGCGTTCCCTGTCGAGCGTGTCCGCCAAGCGTTCGTTGATTTCACGCGCTACGCTGTCCTTTTCGCGGGATACCAACACTACGACGACTTCCTTTTTTTCGGAATACATCAAATCATTGATAATCTCTGACGCGCGTGTGTTCCAATTCAATATTACGATATGCGACGACAAATGGAGCTTCCGCGTTCCCGCGCCCGCGGTATTGATGAAATCGGAAATCCACGCGGAAACGTAACCGATTACGGCGCCGGTAAACACAATCATGCCCGTCAAAACGGTAATCAGGCAAACGAGCACCAACGCGAGGCTCGTTACGCCGACGTCTTGAATTACATATGACATGGAACCGGCGTCAAGCACCATAGAAACGGTGTAGAATACACAGCTCCAAAAATCATTTTGCGCCAGCGATACCGGCGCTAACCGTGAAATTACCACCGCCGCTATAAAAAACAGGCAAAAATTTGCCGCCACAATGCCGAAAAGCACCATCATTCCCGGTGCTTTCGCGACGCGTATACTGAGCCATTCTTTTAATTTTCGCATGATGCGATCCTCCGCCTTTCGAGAGTGGATTAGCGAAACCTAAAGCCGCCGATGTACCATTGGTCGGAAACATAAACGCAATTAAACCGCGCTTCTTTTTGAAACGTCTGCCCCAACAATGTGTAGGAAATTTGAACCTCGGCAACGGCATCCTTAGACCGCGCGTTGATTTTTTTAACGTCGATTTTGACGGAGGAAAAAAACTCGTTCCCCTTTAGTTGAGAGTCGCCCGATAACGCGCCGGATATTTTATCCAATACTTCGTCGCTGACACCTTGCGCGAACATATTATAGACGCCCAGACCAAGCTTGATCGGGTCGGATACGCTTGGGTTGACGCAGCTGAGCATATCGTCAATATTCAGCGCGTTGCAGGACGTTTCAAACTTGGACAGCAGGTTTTCGATTTCTGCGGAGCGGCTGCCGCAGCCGCAGAGCACGGACAGCGCGATTGCCGTTACCGTCATCAGCCGTAAGGCGTGAAAAGCCGTTCTTTTCATCATTCATAGTTCCCCCTTTAATAGTTTCAATCGGTTTTGTTTGTGACCGCGCGGCGCGTCAACGGCGCGGCGGATTTGCTTGATTACAGCGGTTTTTCCTTGTTCATAAACGGTGTGGCGCGTGTGATACTTGTTCCGGCGGAAAACGGATATTTGTTAAAATATCTGATGAATCCGCGTCCGTATTCGTCGGTACGCGCAAGGGTTTCCATCTCTTGCAGTTTTGCCGCCGCAGGCTCATTGATCAAGAGGGCGTATTGAATTTCCACCCACTTCGCCATTCCCTCGTACACCTCGAGTTCTTGCTCTTTTCCGTATGCCGCTTGAATCGCCTTGCCGTCCCAATTCAAATACTGCCAAATGTGCGTCAGCTCGTGGGCAATCGTCATGATCGACGCCATGCGCGGGGAGCCGTTTTCTATCAGAATCGTATAGCCCGCACTATCCCGAATCGCCACGCCTAACACACGCGCGTCCATTTTGCCGCTCGGCACAAAGCTCTTTTTAAGCCGTCTGTGGAGTTTTTTGGAGTTTACCATTTCCACGCGGATTCCCGCGTTAAACTTGACGCCGTAGAACGCCTCCATGTTCTTTAAGACTTCCGTGAATATTTTTATAAATTCTTTCCCTGTTTTTATCGCGGTTTTGCCGCAGCGCATACAGCGTTCGCGTCCGTCGGATAGCACCTCGTATTCCGTTCCGGTGAGCTCCGTGCCGCAAAAATCACAAAAACGCGCACCGGGCTTTCGCGGGTGATAAGTTTTTTCTATGGCTTCCGCAACGGCTTTGCCGTGCCGCGCCTGCTTCAGCGCACCGCCGTCGAAGCCAAGCCCCGCGAGATACTCCATAACGTCGGACGGCGCGATCGCGGAGGCTTCGTCACTGCCGCCGAAAAGAAAATAGTGCCTCAGATGATACTTGGCGCGTTCAAAAGCCGGCGCGGACGGAGTTTCGCTTACTTCGTCCTCTGTGACAAAATCAAGCGTTCCGTCCGGCGTGTCGGGCGCTTGCGCCGCTTCGTCATTGGCGTTTGCAAGGGTATCCTCTGTTGTTTCGGGGATTTCCGCCGCCGTTTCGGGGATTTCTGCCGCTGTTTCGGGAATTTCCTCCGCCGTTTCGGGAACTTCCGTTCCTTTTTTGCTCCGTTTGAATATTTTTTTGAAAAATTCCTTGATTTTTTTCGGTATTGCCCGGAAAATCCCGAAAACACCGGCTGCTTTTTCATCAGTGGTTACAGGTTTTGCGGGCAGCGGAATCGGTTCGGGCGCGGGCGGCGGATTTTTACTGTCCTCTACCGCTTGCAGGTGCCATTCCAAGAAGTCATAAATAATTTCCAGCAAGCGGTTGAAATTGCGCTCGACGGCGACCAACAAGCCTAAATCCAGCAGGCTGTCCTCAAGGATATAAATGCTGTCCGCGTCCGCGCCTTTGCCGTCCTGCCGCAACGAGTAGGTTAGTGGGTTTGCGGCGAAGTTGCCATTGTTTTCATACGCTGCGGGGATACTTGTCACGGCGGAAATGAACGCCTGATTTTCAGCAAATACGGTGCGGAACACCTCGTTCAGCAGATAGGCGACGGAATAGCGGACGTGTTCGGCGGCGTTCGGCAGTACGATACGCAGGATTGTTTTGTTTTTGTAATTTCTGACAGGGATATTGTGAAGCACAATTTTCTTTGCGCGTGAATAATCCTTGGCTGTCGGCATATCCAAGTAGGCGGGAGTTTCCACCCTTATATCGGCGTTTTCGTTGGAAATCAAAATGCCGGAGACGGTTTTCCGCGCCCCCGCCGCAGCGGAAGCCGCCGCGTTACTGACAGTGTATTCCCGCATTTGGCGGTAGTGCGGACGTCCCGTAATGTGGTCTGCCGCTCTGCGGACGACCACCCGGTAATCGGCGGACAAGGCGCACATTTCATAATACTTTCCGTCGAATGTGAAAAATTGTCCCGGCAAATGCCGCTGAAAGATATGCCCGCGCAGTTCCGCGCCAAGGTAGTGGGTTTCGCCCTTTTCGTCCTCGGCGATATAATCCGCGCTTTGAAATTCATTGATCACGCGGGAAATAAACTCCGTATCGTTGATGGTGTAAACATTTTCGTATTCGCCCGAGTGAACGCTGTACCGCGTAGTTTGGGCGATGACCTCCGCGCGGAACTCTGCGGTTTCGCGCGTAAAGCTGTTTTCGATCCATAATGTTTCGGATAATATGTCCGCGTCATATTTGCGCGTAACAGGGGAATAGCATTTCAAAATTTCTGCCCAAAGCGATTTTTTAACGTCGTCCGTGCGGATTCCCAACAACGAAAGTTCCCGCTGTATTTCAGCTTCCGTCAACGGAACGACGGACAGCGTAATCAATACGCGGCTGACGAGGTTCCTGTCGGTACGCGCGTAATCGGCGACGATACAGGGAATCGTTTTCGGGTCCGCCATAAAGACACGCGCGTTATCCGCCATGTATTCCTTGAGCAGATATTCGCCGGAAATTACATTGACAAAGCCTTCCTCTGACGCTCGTGTCGAAAATGCCCTGACCGTTTCAAATAAATTGTTCGCTTCGTCCTCGACCGTCAAATAGGCATACGGCTTTATCGCGGCAGCCCAAAGATTCGCCGAGCATTGGATCCTGTCCATAAGCGTTTCCTGCTTCGGCGCAAGGCCGCAATACCGCAGGATGTCGTAATAATACTGGCGCATAATCCATAGCTGGTCTGTCACGGGATACGCGCTTCCGCCGTACCACGCGGCGTTTTGGATTTGGTTTTTCAAGGCGGCGGCGGAAAGTTCCGTGCCAATCCCGAGGTAGCGGGAAATGTTCGGGAACATTCTGTGCTGTGTGTAAGCCTCCTCATAATCCCAGCACATGTAAGAGGATTTGCCCATGCCCCTGTCAGTCGCCGAAACCTCGCATATATTTGTCATCAATATATGCGAAAGCGCGTCCACTAAGCCGTCGCAGTTTTTGTCGCAGGAACAGTAAACAATATTCTTTTTTTCCGCTTGGCAGTACATAATCAGTGACTTCAGACCAACCTGCGCCGTCGATATAAGCTTTGACGGCTCGATAATTACAACAAATTCCACCTGTGAGAAAAAGACGCGGTTTGCTTCGTGCAATTTCAAATTATGCGTGTCGGAGCGCGTAACAATGCCGACGTCCAAAGACTGCGGCTGTTCCGATAACACGCCGATATTCCAAAGCGGCGGCACGTTGGTAATTGCCGTGATTCCCTCGCGCAGCCACGCTTCAATATCCTGTTCCACGGAGTGCCTGCCCAATATAACCATGACCTTTTTATGGCGCATAAGGGTTCGGTTCATTGGATAAAAGGCGTAGGGGATGAGGTCTTTGTAAAACGGATTGTTGAAAATAACGCTTTTTCCCTTTAGCAGGTCTACGGCGGAGCGGAGGAAATTATGATCTAATTGCAGTCCTTTTTTTGACGCGCCCTCTATAAATTTGCCGAACGCCCCGATATGCTCCTCGCCGTCTAACAGGAGTTCCTCGATTACCGCGTCATTGGTCGCGTCCGAACCGTCGTAATGATGATTGTTTACGGTGTTCTCCGCGCCGAGCCTGTCGCCGAACAGCGCACGCAAAAACTGACGCATGAGGGAATAATCGACGACCTTTCGCGCGTATTCCTCCTCGCCGAGGAGCTCATTCTGATATTCGCTGTAGGTCAGTCCGTTTAGAAAGAAGCAGATTTCGGAAACAATCAAAATACCGAAAACGGGGAAAAAGGGCGCAGCGATGAGTTCCGCTTCGGTAAAAATCTTGCATAGCAGGAATAACGCGCTTGACAGCACTACGGCGCTGTAGAAAAACACGTTGAAATATACGCGCGTTTGCCCAAGCGGTTCCTTGACAGCCCAGAGGTCTTTTTCGCGGTGATAGTCGTAAAAAAGTCCGGCAAGCGTGTAATACGCGCCGTCGTTGTTTTTGAACCTCGCGGCAAAAACGGAAATCACCACCCGCTTCACGGCGTAATACGCGAGGAGTATGGCGGAATTGCTGATGTAGAAAATCCAATACGTCCAATCAATGCCGCCTAAAAAGCGGGACAGCATCGCCCCCGCTTGCGGCCAAACCAAAGCCGCCCACGCGGGAACCGCGTCGATCACCCGCATCAGCAGGCGATGGATTCCATCGACAAACAAAAACGCCGCCGCGCAAAAAATCACCGCGAAAAGGGGCATGAGCATTTGACGGACGCGAAGCTCTTTTTTCAAGTTCACTTTCGTGCCGAGCAAGCAAAGAAGAAGGAAGGGGCTTACCGCTAACAGCATTTTGGGTACGGCAAATAAATCAAACATCGTATAATTCCTCTCTCTTCAAAGTGATTGCTTTTACAAAGCTGACCGGCGACTTTACAAAGTTCCCCTCCCTCATAAATTCAATTTTATTATTCCGAACTTCCTCAAACGGCACGTCATAGGTATAGTCAACCGCTTGCAGGAAGTCAAAATCATAAATATTGATGTGGGAAAAGTCCGTATCAGAAGGCAAGGCAATGTCGCTGAACAGTATTTTGAACTGTTCGCGCGTCTTTTGTATGTCTTGCATATGCTTGTGATATAATTTGCCGTCCGCAGCGCCGGGCTTGTCCAATTCGTTCATCTGATTCAGAACCGAATAACCTCGCATAAAAGCGCACACGTGTGTCAGGTATTTTGAAAAGCCGTGTATGGAATTTGTAAGTTCGCTGACCATAGCCGCCATTGCCTCGTTGAATTTTTTGAAGCGGGCAATCAAGCCGCGCCGCAACCAGAACAAGCCGCCAAGCCCGCACAGCGCGAGAAGTCCGCACGCGGCGGCGGTGAACAGGACGGAAAATACAAACGAGCCCGCCGTGTTCGCGGAGGTGATGAGCAACGGAACAAAGCCGAGGAAGTACGCCAACAGAGCGGCCGCGCCCGCAGCGATCGCCGTTCGTTTTGTCATTCTTTCCGCGATATATTTTTGCAGCGCGTGTTTTTCCCGCTCCATTGTTTCGTCATATTTTTCAGTATCGTAAATATTAGAGGTCTGCGCTGCGGCGATCCTTTGTTCCGCCCCGTTGATCCTTTCGGTGACGTCGTCCAGCTGAAACGCGCTTAAATAGTGCAATTCCTTATCCGTCACGGTGTGCTGCCGCCGCAACTCTTCCACCGCTCCCGCCAACGCGCGGCGCGGTTGCTTTAGGTAACGGCGGAAATTTTTCTTTAACTCCGCGTACTGTTCGCTTAAAAAAGCGTTTTCATCTAACGGACAATCCCGCGATAAGCCGATTTGACGGTACGATAGCTTCAACGCGTTGACCTCTACGGTTTTATCCGTCAGTAACGGTATCACTACGGGCGATTCCGCCTTTTTCATAAAAGACGCGTCACCGTAGGGCTTTTGGTCGCTCAGCAACGCTTCCTCCCGCAGTTCCGTTAAATGAATCGCGGTTTTTTGCAGCTTCGTGTCATACGCCGTAAGCAACGCGGACAGCGCGTCGTTGTCATTTTCGCAGCGCGCGAGGTATAAGCGGTTTTTCGACATCGCGCCCGCCGGGATTTCATTGTTCGCGAGTATCAGTACAAAACCGAGGAACCTCAGCAAGTCATAGTCAAATTTGTTGTGTGCGTCGTCCCTTACGTCAAACGCCATGAATTTCAGTTTATCCGGGTAAAGATTAAATTCCGAAAACCGCGAATAGTCATTTTCGGTAAACGAACCCCAATTGATTTTCGGCTCCGCGCCGTTGCCGTCATAGGTTCTTAGCGCAACGCAAAGCACTTCGGAGGGCAAAACGCCCCGGTAGTCAAAATCAGGCGCGACAGACGCGATGACCCGGTTCTTTTTGGTGTTTTCCAAAATGTATTCCGTGTACTCGGGGTCCGTGACGCGCGGGTCCGCGTTGCCGAACATACGCAAAAAACGCAAGAGATGCTCTTGCCCGAGCAGACCGAAAATCCCCTTTGCGTCGCGCCGTTTCATCATACGCGCCAACGCGGAAGGCTCCGCTTCTTTGAGGAACGCCGGCAATTTTTCGCCGTCTGCGCCGCTAAGCAAACGGACGGCTTCAGCGGCGTCCGCCGTTTCTAAGAATTTGGAAAGCATCAGTTCCCCCGTATGCGTTTCCCCCATGGCTACCGCGTCAAATTTGCCCTCTTCCAACGACGGTTGAAACGCGCCCGTTCCGCAAAGCGCCGAGGCAAGCTTCCAAAGCGGGTTGTGTACGGCATTCTCATAGCAGGCAAACCGTTTTTCGCGCCGCGCGGCAATTTCCTCCCACGTTTGCGGGGGCTTTTCCCCGCAGCGTTCATGGTAGCCCGTATAGTCAAACGGATTTTTCCGCCGCCGCCCGCCGCCGCAAACGATAATTGCCCGCCAATCCTCCTCCGTCGCGACGGCTTCAGGCAAGGAGGGCGTCATTTCGGCGATACTTTCCGCTTCCGCGTTCCACTCGCACACAGCAACGCCGCGCTCCCGCAGCAGAGGTTCTAAAAAGATTCTAAACCTTTCAAAACCCGCCAAAATATTTTTTTCGGCTATAATCACGGTAAGCAGTTCCGTCACCTCCGATACATAGTAGATGCCCCGCCTTGCCTATTGGAGTTCTTTTTTCCGCCCGGTCAATACTTTGAAATTGTTTACCTTTTCTTCCCACCGCGATACTTGGCACAGCTCAAATTCGTGGTGCAATTTTTGAAGCAGCATCGTAATCACGGGGTTGTCCTTTAAGGAAGAGCCTTGGTTGATTTCGGGGTATTTCTTGAAATTGCTAATCAGCAGTTCAAATTGTTCGTTCAGCTTTTTGCACAAATTCGGCCCGGTATCCTTGTCCTTTTCAAATAAGGTGATTTCATCGCGCAATACCCGTATGGCCGCATCGATCATACTGACAATTTCATTTTCATCAAAGAACCTCTGCGGCAAAGAGTTATAGTGCATCATAGGTATTTCAAACAGGCTGACCTGTGTTTCGTGCCAATCGCCGACGCTGAAATGCCGCAGATCGTCCGCAAACGTCGTATCGTCAAAGGTTTGGCTTTTTTCGTTGTCGTACTTACGCCTGTCCGCAGCGATTTTGTAAATCAACTCTACCGAAGCGCGGTCCCTGTACAGCGCGTCCAATACCTCGTAGAACTCGTCGCACTCCGAGCCGTTAGAAACAATCAGCGGCACAAATTCACCGGCGAGATTTTCAAGTTCGTACACGGTTTTGTCAGGGTCATACGGCGAAAGCATACGCAGCTTGATAGCGCCGTGAACAAGTCCGTAAATCAAGGCGGAGTGAATACGCAAAAAGTCCTCCTTTTGCGTATTCAAGTCAATCTCCGGCATTTCGGCAATGGAATCCCACCGCTTGTCAATGTGCAAAGATATGGTCATGCTCTTTGTCGAATCGGGACCGATGTCCTTGATATACTCGTGATAGGCGGTATAATATAACCCCGCGTCCTTAATGTTTACCTCGCAGAGAGAGGGCGCGGAAAACTTCGCGAGCTTGTTCGGCGTAATATTGTATTCCGCATTGAAAA
>JAIRSR010000186.1 GCA_031255355.1 Clostridiales bacterium | reverse complement strand
TTGCCGCAACGCTCCCCGAAGCCGCCGAACGTGCCTTGCACCTGCGCCGCCCCCGCGCGTACCGCCGCAATCGCGTTTGCCGCCGCCATGCCTACATCGTTGTGGGTGTGGATTCCGATTTGCAGGTCGGGGAACGCCTTGACGACCGCCGCCGCCGCGTCCTCGATTTCAAACGGAAAGCCCGCGCCGTTTGTGTCACAAAGCACCAACGCTTCCGCGCCCGCCCGCGCCGCCGTTTCCAAAGTGCGCATGGCGTACTCCGCGTTGGCGCGGTAGCCGTCAAAAAAATGCTCCGCGTCAAAAAACACCCGCTTCCCATGCCCGGTCAGATACTCTATCGTGCTGAAAATGATTTCCAAATTTTGGTCAAGCGTCGCGCCGAGTATATCGGTCACGTGCATATCCCACGACTTGCCGAAAATACTGACGTATTCCGTCCCCGCCTCCAAAACGGCGTTTAACGCCGCGTCTTTCGCGGGATTGCCGCCGACCCTGTGCGTACTGGTGAACGAAACAATTTTCGCGTGTTTCAACTCCAACGTTTGTACGCGCTTGAAAAATTCGCAGTCCTTGGGATTCGAGGCGGGATTGCCGCCCTCGATATAATCTACGCCGAGGTCGTCAAGGTACTGCACCACCGCCAACTTATCCTCTACGGAAAATGACACGCCCTCGCCCTGCGCACCGTCGCGGAGTGTGCTGTCGAAAATAGTCACCTTTGTCATAGAATCCCCTCCTTACACCACGCGGTTGACCGCGTTCAAACACGCCAATATTGACGATTCTATAATATCCGTGCTCACGCCTCTGCCCAGATACACCTTGCCGTTGCACTCTATTTTGACGTTGACTTCGCCGAGCGCGTCATGCCCTCCGGTTACGGAGCGCAGCGCGTAGTCTTTCAGCGTGAAGCCGTAGCCGCAAATTTCGTTGATTGCCTTGTACGACGCGTCGATCGGGCCGTCCCCCGTCGCGGCGTTGGTGACAAGATCGTCGCCGACTTTCAACCGCACCGTCGCCGTGTTAATCATTCTGTTCCCGCTGGAAATCTGGAACGATACCAACGCGAACCGCTTTGCTTTGGTGTCGTAATTGTCGTCCGCAAGCGCAAGAAGGTCCTCGTCCAACACGTCTTTTTTGCGATCCGCGAGTGCCTTGAATTTCCCGAACGCCTTATTTACCGCGTCGTCGGTATCCAACACCACGCCGAGTTCCTCCAAACGACGCACAAACGCGTGTTTGCCGCTCAACTTGCCGAGTACCATGCGGTTCGACGTAAGCCCGATAGACTCCGGCGTCATGATTTCATACGTCGTCCGCTCCTCTAAAACGCCGTGCTGATGAATCCCGCTCTCGTGCGCAAAGGCGTTCGCGCCGACAATCGGCTTGTGCGGCTGTACGTATATGCCGGTCAAACTGCTGATGAGTTTGCTCGTGCGGTTGATTTTGGTCGAATCTATGTTGTGGTCCAGTTGATAGTAATCGCGCCGGGTGTTGAACAGCATTACAAGTTCCTCGATTGCCGCGTTGCCGCCGCGCTCCCCCAAACCGTTGATACAGCCCTCGATTTGGCTTGCTCCCGCCGCCGCCGCCGCCGCCGAATTTGCCGCCGCAAGCCCTAAATCGTTGTGGCAATGCACCGAAATTTCTACCTTTTCAATCCCCGGCACGTTCGCCAAAATCCCCTTGATGAGGCGGGTGTATTCCTCCGGATTGGTGTAGCCTACCGTGTCGGGAATGTTCAAACAGGTCGCCCCCGCCTGAATCGCGCCCGCCAACACACGGTACAAAAATTCGGGGCGCGACCGGGTAGCGTCCTCAGGCGAAAACTCCACATCGCCTGTGAATTTCTTTGCGTAGGCAACCGCTTTCGCGGAGTTTTCCAACACCTCTTGTTCCGTCATTTTGAGTTTGTATTTCATGTGAATATCGCTGGTGGCAAGAAAGATGTGTATGCGCGGGCTTACCGCGCTTTTCACCGCGTCCCACGCCCGGTCAATATCCTTTTCCAACGCCCGCGCCAACGATACGACGGACGTTGACTTCAACGCTTCGGATATGCCTTGAATCGCCTCAAAATCACCGTTTGACGCTATCGCGAAGCCCGCTTCGACGTAGTCCACTCCCAAGCGTTCCAACGCGAGGGCGATTTCCAACTTTTCCTGTAGGTTCAGACTCACTCCCGGTGTTTGCTCGCCGTCACGCAGCGTGGTGTCAAAGAACTTAATCCTTCTTGCCATTCCATTCACATCCTTTTTTTGATTTGTTTAGACCTGTCCGGGGACATAATCACGGCGGCGTAAGCGGTATTTTTTCCGTGTGATTAGGCTCCCGAACAGGTCTTTGATATATTTTTGCTTTATATTTTTACTATTCAATATACTTCCTAACCCGCAGTGTACCGCCGTGAGCAGCCGCGATTTCCCCGCACAGTTTGATGTCCTCCTCCGACATCAAATCGACCACGGTAAACACTGTTTTCATGCCCTTTTCGGCGCATTTTTGCCCGAAGTCCAAAAGCGCGTCATATGCCGCTTCGCCGTAATCGCTGTGGCATACACGCTGATATTCCTCCGCGTTTTTGCCGTTCAAACTGATGGAAACTACGTCAAAAAGCCCTACCATTTCACCGGTCACATCGCGTCCGTGTATTAAATTCGCCTGTCCGTTGGTGTTGACGCGGATTTTCACGCCGCAACGTTTGAGCCGGTTCGCGACGGCGGCGCAGTCGTCAAACCGCGTAAACGGTTCGCCGAAGCCGCAAAACACGACCTCGTCATATTTGCTTAACTCACGCGTTCGCAAATCGGCGATAATCTCGTCTACGTCCGGCTCGCGCTCCAACCAAAGCGCACTCGCGCCGCTGAGGTCGCCGTCGGTGTTCCAATGTTCCGCGCCGAGGTCTTTTTCGCCGTTTCTAAGGCAAAACTCACACGCGTTGGAACAGCGGTTGGTAAGGTTGATATATAACGAATTTCCTAACTCATAACTGATTATCAATACGATACACCCTCCGCGCGTTTTGAAATGTCGCGTTCGCCGCCGCGTCGTAAGAAACGCCTTTGATTTGCGCCAAACGTTCGCAGACCACGCGCATTAACGCGCTGTCGTTGCGTTCGCCCCTGTGTCCGTCGGGCGCGAGGTACGGGCAGTCCGTTTCCAACAGAATCCTATCGAGCGGTGCCTCCCGCGCGGACGCCTCCGCGTCGCGGGCGTTTTTGTAGGTCAACGTACCGCCGAACGCGAGGTAAAACCCCATGTCAAGCAGCCGCCGCGCGACCTCCGCGTTTTCGGAAAAGCAATGCACCACGCCTGTTACACCGCTTTTTTCTAAAATGTCCATCGTGTCGCGAATCGCCTCCCGGGTGTGGATAATCACCGGAAGATTCACCCGCCGCGCCAACTCAAGTTGCCTTTCAAACCAATATTTTTGCGCCGCGCGGGGGCTGTTGTCGTAGTGATAATCCAACCCGATTTCGCCAATCGCGACTGCCTTAGGGTGCGCAGCCCATTGCTCCAGCGTTGCGAGGCCGTCCTCCGTCATATGCCGCGCGTCATGGGGGTGTACGCCGACGCTTGCGTAGATGAAGTCATACCGCTCCGAAAGGCGCAGACTTCGCGCGGAACTTTGCATGTCCGCGCCCACGTTCACCACGCCGCCGACGCCGCTGTTTTTGATTTTCTCAATCACCGCCGCGCGGTCCGTGTCAAATCTGCCGTCGTCATAGTGCGCGTGGCTGTCAAACAGTAAGGCGTTCAAGTTCGGCAATCTCCTTTTCCAAGTCAATTCTCGGGAACAGCGCGGGCCCCTTGCTGACGGTAAATTCCCCGCCGTCGTTCCACGTCCTGCCAATATCGTCCGTTCCCGTCCGCGCGTGAATTTTGTCTGCGGTGTCGGGCATAAACGGCTGAATCATCGCCGCGATCAGGCGTATGCTCTCACAAAGATTGTAAATCACCTGCGCGAGGCGCGGCCGTTGGCTGTCGTCCCCGGCGAGAATCCATGGTGTAGTTTCATCTATATATTTGTTCGTGCGCGAAATAAACCGCCAAATGTCCGCGAGCGCGTTGGAAAGCAAAAGTTTGTTGATCGCGTCGCTGCTGCTCCCGTCCGTTTCCATCGCCAACGCCTTTAGGTCGTCGTCCGGCGCCGCCGCCGCGCCGCTTGCGGCAACGGTACCGCCGAAGTATTTTTCCGCCATAGCGACGGTGCGGCTCACCAGATTGCCTAAGTCGTTGGCAAGGTCGGAATTGATACGCTGAATCATCAATTCGTTAGAGAAATTGCCGTCCGCGCCGAACGCGACTTCGCGCAGGACGTAGTACCGCACCGCGTCAACGCCGTATTTTTCGGCGAGAATCACAGGGTCCACAACGTTTCCTCGGCTTTTGCTCATTTTCCCGCCGTCCAGCAACAGCCAGCCGTGGGCAAACACCTGCTTCGGCAAAGGCGCGTCCAACGCCATGAGAATCGTCGGCCATATGACGGTATGGAAGCGCACAATGTCCTTGCCGACCAAATGCACGTCCGCAGGCCAGAATTTTTGATAAACCGCCGTGTTTTCGGGGTAGCCGAGCGCGTTGATGTAATTTGTCAGCGCGTCCAACCATACGTATACTACGTGTTTTTCGTCAAAGGGTACCTGTATGCCCCAATCAAAGGTGGTGCGCGATACGCAGAGGTCTTCCAACCCGGATTTGATAAAAGACAGCATTTCGTTGCGTCTGGAAGCGGGTTGAATGAACTCCGGGTGGCTCTCGATATGCGCGATGAGCCGTTCTTGATACCGTGACATTCTGAAAAAGTAACTTTCCTCCGCGGCCTGTTCCACCGGGCGGCCACAGTCGGGACAGACCTTGCCGCCGTCCAACTGTGTTTCCGTCCAGAACGCCTCACAGGGTGTGCAGTACCAACCCTCGTACTCACTTTTGTAAATATCGCCCTGCTCATGCAGGCGCGTGAATATTTTTTGTACCGCGTCCACGTGGTAATCGTCCGTTGTGCGTATGAATTTATCGTATGAAATGTTGAGCACGCGCCACAGTTCGACAATGCCGTCAACGATTTCATCCACATACTGTTTCGGCGATTTCCCCGCCTCCGCCGCCTTGCGCTGTATTTTCTGAGCATGCTCGTCCGTCCCCGTCAGAAAAAACACCTCGTCCCCCATGATCCGGCGAAACCGCGCGACAGCGTCCGCAGCGACAGTGGTGTACGCATTGCCTATGTGAAGCCGCCCGCTGGGATAGTAAATCGGCGTGGTAATATAGTATTTACTCATACAATCCTTCCTTTCACCTTTCGCTGAAACGCAAGCCGGCAAAACGCTGACCAAGCCCCGCCGCCAAAGCAATCCCTTTCCCCGCCGGGACTTTTGCCCGTCTCGCGGGACGAAAAAGTTGTTAAAGTATATTATACCACATCATTCTTGTGTTGCGCAATAGTTTTTTTATAAAAAGCCACGGAAATTTAGTTTTGGTTATCAAGCAAAAACCAGTACTTAAAGATACATTCAGGGTCAATCATGCAGTTGAGCATAAGATGGGAAAAAGCGGATTTTAAGTTGTGGGAGTTTTTATAAAAGCGAA
>JAIRSR010000147.1 GCA_031255355.1 Clostridiales bacterium | reverse complement strand
TGGCCAATATTTTGAAATGGTTTGATACTTGGACGTTTATGAATTAGGTCTGTCCGCTCACGCAAGGGCGGGCGGGCAAGTCTGTTGGAAAGAAGGCGGCATAATGTATTCGGTGATCGTACCTGTATACAATGAGGAAGCGGTGATTGAGGAAGCCCACAAGCGGCTGACGGCAGTTATGCGAAGCGTCGGCGGGGCGTATGAACTGCTGTACGTCAACGACGGCAGCGGCGACGGTACCGCGCGTATTCTGCGGCGGCTCGCGGAGGGCGATAAATGTGTGCGGTTGTTGGAATTTTCGCGCAATTTCGGGCATCAGGCGGCGATTACGGCGGGCACGGACTTCGCGCGGGGCGACGCGGTCATCATCATAGACGCGGATTTGCAAGACCCGCCGGAAGTCATTCCGCGCATGATCGAAAAATGGCGGGAGGGCTTCGAGGTCGTGTACGGCAAACGCGCCAAGCGCAAAGGGGAAACCGCGTTCAAAAAACTGACTGCGGCGGCGTACTACCGCTTACTGCGGCGGCTGACCGACGTACCGCTCCCTGTGGACGCGGGGGACTTCCGCTTGCTTGACAAAAAAGTGTGCGCCGAACTGAAAAAAATCCGTGAAAAAAACAGATACGTTCGCGGAATTGTAAATTGGGTAGGATTTCGGCATACTTATGTCGAATATATAAGGGACGAGCGTTTCGCGGGGCAGACCAAATACACCCTCCGCAAAATGCTGCGCTTTGCTGCGGACGGCGTGACGTCGTTTTCGTCCAAGCCGTTGACGCTTGCGTCATACCTCGGCGCGGCGTTCTGGCTGGCGGGTGTGATTTGTCTGATTGCCGTACTCGCGGGCTTTTCGGCGGCGTGGGCGGCGACGCTAATCATCGCGGCGTTCTCTAACGGCACGGTGTTGGTAATGCTTGGTTTGACAGGGGAATATATCGGCAGGATTTACGACGAGAGCAAACAGCGTCCGCTGTATATCCTGCGTGACAAGGTGGGGTTTGACAATGCGGAGGGAGATTGACGCGTCCGCCGTGACGGAAGCGGTGGCGCGGCTGTGCGCCGAGGCGAATTACAACCTCGGTACGGACGTAAGGACGGCGTTGGAGCGGTGCGCGGCGCGGGAGGGCAACCCGCGCGGGCTGCGCGTGTTGGAAAGTATTTTAGAAAACGCGGACATTGCCAAGCGGGAACAAACGGCAATTTGCCAAGATACCGGAATGTCGGTAGTGTTCGTTACGTTAGGGCGGGACGCTTACGTGAACGGCAACATTGAAGCGGCGGTCAACGAGGGGGTGCGGTTGGGCTACGACAGGGGCTGTTTGCGCAAATCGGTGGTCGGCGACCCGCTGCGGCGGCGCAACACGGGCGACAACACCCCTGCGGTCATTCATTACGAAATGACGGAGGGGGACGGCGTGGAACTCACCGTCGCGCCTAAGGGCTTCGGGAGCGAGAACATGAGCGCGTTGAAAATGCTGAAGCCGTCGGACGGCGGCGCGGGGGTAATGGATTTTGTCGTCGAAACGGTGCGTTCGGCGGGGGGGAATCCGTGTCCTCCGGTGGTGGTAGGGGTCGGCATAGGCGGCACAATGGAAAAGGCGGCGTATTTGGCGAAAAAAGCACTGTTGCGCGACGTGGACGGCGCGAACCCCGATCCCTACTACGCCGATATGGAAGCGGCACTTTTGGAGCGGATTAACGCGCTGAACATCGGTCCTATGGGCTGGGGCGGACGCGCGACGGCGTTGGGCGTGAACATACTGACCTATCCCACGCATATCGCGGGACTTCCTGCGGCGGTGAACGTCAGTTGCCATGTGACGCGCCACGCAAGCGCAATCTTATAGAATTTTTATACTTAGGAGGTAAGGACCATGAACACAACAATCACGGGCAGGAAGTTTGAATTGACGCAAGACTTAAAGGCGTATGTTGAAAAAAAGTTCGCGAAACTTGATAAATTTTTCGGCGACGACGCGGAGGCCCGCATTACCATGGCGGTGGAAAAGGAGCGGCAGAGGGTGGAAGCAACGATACACTTTCGCGGCACGATTTTCCGCGCCGAGGAAATCACAAGCGATATGTACAACACCATTGACAAGACGGTGGACGCGGTGGAACGGCAAATCAGGAAGCACAAGACGCGCCTGGAAAAACGCTTAAAAGCGGGGGCGTTGTCGTCGTCCGCGTTTGAAAACGCGGAGCCTGTCGAGGAGGAAAAAACCTTTGACATTGTTAAGACGAAGTTATTTGAAACAAAGCCGATGAGCGCGGAGGAAGCCGTGTTGCAGATGAACCTTTTGGGGCATGAGTTTTTCGTGTTCGCGCATGACCAAAGCGGCAAAACAAGCATCGTATACCGCCGCAAGGATCGCAATTACGGCTTGATCGAGGTAAAATAGCGGCAATCCGCTTGCACCGCGAAAGGGGGGAGGATTATGCTTCCGAGAGAGATTACCGAGCAGCGCGAACGGCAGTATTTAAGCCGTTACGCCGCGTTATCCGAAAATACCAAGGGCAGGCAAACGCCGCGTCCGCTTTGCGATATTCGCACGGAATTTCAGCGCGACCGCGACAGGATTATCCACAGCAAGGCGTTTCGCCGCCTAAAACACAAAACGCAAGTATTCATCACGCCGGAGGGCGACCATTACCGCACCCGCCTGACGCATACGCTTGAAGTGGCGCAAATCGGGCGCACAATCGCGCGCGCGCTCAATTTGAACGAGGACCTTGTGGAAGCAATGGCGTTGGGGCATGACTTAGGGCATACCCCTTTCGGACATTCCGGCGAGGACGTACTGAATGAGGTGTGTCCCTACGGCTTCAAGCACTATCAGCAGAGTATCCGCGTGGTAGAGGTGCTGGAAAACGGTACCGGGCTGAACCTCACCCACGAGGTGCGCGACGGCATAGCGAACCATACCGGCTCTTGCCGCGCGGAAACGCTCGAGGGCATCATTTTGAAGTACGCCGATAGAATCGCGTACATCAATCACGACATTGACGACGCGATTCGGGGCGGTGTACTCCGCGCGGAGGAATTGCCGCGAAACTGCGTGGAGATTCTGGGCGCGGGGCATTCCGAGCGCATAAATAACATGATTTTGTCAATTATAAAGGAAAGCGCGGACAAACCCGCCGTCACGATGGAACCGCGCATAGAAGATGCTTTAATGGAGTTGCGGCGGTTTATGATGGAAAATGTCTACGTCGGTTCCAAGGCGAAAGAGGAAGAGGAAAAAGCAAAAGGAATCGTCCGTCAACTGTACGCCTATTTCACCGCGCACCCGCAAAGCGTCCCGGACGGCGTGGATACGGACGATATTGACCGCCGCGTCTGTGACCATATCGCGGGAATGTCAGACCGTTTCGCGATTCACACATATGAGGCGATTTACGTTCCGCGCTCGTGGCAAGTAATTTAAGTTTCAGCGGGAACTTCACAAATTCAGCAGGAATTTCACAAAACTTGTCGAATTTAGAAAGGGACTTGTACGAAACCCCTCCGTGAGCGGGCTGTTCTATAACGCGTAGGTTGCAATGGAAAGGAAGTCGCTATGCCGCAAATGTTTCCTGAATCGTTCTTGCAGGAGGTTATGGACAAAAATGATGTGGTGGATACCATATCGCGCTATGTGCAGTTAAAAAGAAGCGGCACTTCCATGAAAGGGCTATGCCCCTTTCACAGGGAGAAAACGCCGTCGTTCCACGTATCGGCGGACAAGCAGTTTTATCACTGTTTCGGTTGCGGCAAGGGCGGCAACGTCATTAGTTTTGTCATGCAAATGGAAAACCTTGATTTTATCGAGGCGGTGAAACTGCTTGCGGAACAGGCGGGGCTTACCATGCCCGAACCGAGCGGGCGGACGGACAGCGGCGCGGCGGAGCGGCGCAGGTTGATTTACAAAATTAACACCGGCAGCGCGCGCTTTTTTTATGATTGCCTGCTTTCGGAGCGGGGCGAAGCGGCGCGGCGGTACATCACAGACCGCCGTTTGACGCAAAACACCGTAAACAAATTCGGCTTAGGGTTCGCGCCGGAGGGCAGCCGTCTTTTGGCGCGGCTGCGGGAACTTGGATTTTCCGACGACGAAATCCTCCTAAGCGGTATGGCGGTCAAAAACGACAGCGGCAGTATTTACGACCGGTTCCGCAACCGCTTGATGTTCCCCATTATCGACGTGCGCAAGAACATCATCGGCTTTGGCGGCAGAGTAATGGACGACAGCGTCCCGAAATACCTCAATTCGCCCGAAACCGCCGCGTTCAGCAAAAGTTACAACTTGTTCGGCTTGAACTTCGCAAAAAGCGCGAAAGATTCATTTTTCGTGCTGGTAGAGGGCTATATGGACGTCATCAGTCTGCACCAAAGCGGCATTACTTCCGCCGTCGCGACGCTGGGCACGGCACTCACGCCGGAACAGGCGCGGATTATCAAGCGTATGCGGCAGGAGGCGGTCATCGCCTACGACAGTGACGAGGCGGGGCAAAACGCCACAAAACGCGCGATAGAACTGCTTGCCGACGAGGACGTGACGGTAAAGGTGCTGACCATGAACGACTGCAAGGACCCGGACGAGTACATCAAAGCGAACGGCGCGGGGGCGTTTCACGAACTCATCAACAACGCGAAATTACAAATAGAGTATAAAATCAGCAAATTACAAGAAAAATACAATATAAGCGTGACCGACGAAAAGGTGAAGTACGTCAGTGAACTTGCCGCAGAATTTGCGAAAATCAAAAGCCCGGTAGAGCGGGAAATTTACGTCGGCAAAACAGCGCGGGAAACAGGCGTATCCGCGGACGGCATTTTCAGTGAAATTGACCGCTTAAACGCGGCGTCGGAACGCAAAAACCGCTTTGATCACGCGTCACGCGGGCTGCGCGGAAATCCGTCCGTAGGGCGGCTAAGCGGCGAGAACCCCGAAAGGGAAAACGCCCTCCGCGCGGAAAAAACTTTGCTGAATTTAATCTGTTTCGACCCGCAAGTGTTCCAAATGACAGCGGCGTCGCTAAGCAGCGGCGACTTCGAGGAGGGGGCGCACCGTGAGTTGTACGAGCGGCTTTCTGCGGTGCGGAACAGCGGCGCGGAGCCTGACGCGCGGTTGATTGTCGCGCAAATGAGCGGGAGCGAAGCGGCGGCGGGAATACTGATTCAAGAGTTAAACATAGAGGACAACGTGCTTGCGGCGCGGGAACTGATTCGCCGCCTGACGGCGTACCGCAAAAAGCAGAAACTGTTGGAAACGGTAACAAGCGGCGATCTTTCACAGTCGCAAAAGTTGGACGAGATGCGGGAATATTTACGAAAGGAGGTCGGGACCAATGAACAACACGAACAACACGAACAATCCGAACAGTACGGAGAGTAAAAAGCAAGTCATTAAGGACCTAATTGACCGTGGCAAGAAAAAAGGCATGTTAAGTTACAAGGAAATTATGGATACCTTAGAGGAGATTGAGTTAGACCCCGACCAGATTGAAAAGGTTTATGAAAATGTTGAGAATTTAGGCGTTGAGATTACGGGCGACATAGACGAGGAGTTAGAGGAATTGAAGTTGGTCGAGGAGGAAATCGACCTCACCATTCCCGAGGGCATTGCGCTGGACGACCCCGTCCGAATGTACTTGAAAGAAATCGGCAAGGTGCCGCTTTTGTGTCCGGACGACGAAACCGAACTCGCGCAGTTGATGTCGGAGGGCGACTTAGAGGCGCGGCGGCGGCTTGCGGAAGCGAATCTGCGGTTGGTGGTCAGCATAGCGAAGCGGTATGTGGGGCGCGGTATGCTGTTTTTAGACCTCATTCAAGAGGGGAATTTGGGCTTGATTAAAGCGGTAGAGAAGTTCGACTACCAAAAGGGCTATAAATTCAGCACCTACGCCACTTGGTGGATTCGGCAGGCGATTACCCGCGCCATTGCCGATCAAGCGCGTACCATTCGGATTCCCGTGCATATGGTGGAAACGATTAACAAACTGATTCGCGTTTCGCGCCAATTATTGCAAGAGTTAGGGCGCGACCCCATGCCGGAGGAAATCGCAAAAGAGATGGGTATGTCCATAGAAAAAGTACGCGAAATCCAAAAAATCGCGCAAGAGCCCGTATCGTTGGAAACGCCGATCGGCGAGGAGGACGACAGTCATTTGGGCGATTTTATCCCCGACGACGACGCGCCCGCGCCTGCGGAAGCGGCGTCTTTCTCACTGCTGAAAGAGCAACTTGTGGACGTGCTGGCAACGCTGACCTCGCGTGAGGAGAAAGTGCTTCGCCTGCGCTTCGGGCTGGACGACGGCAGAGCGCGGACGTTGGAGGAAGTCGGCAGAGAATTTCAAGTAACGCGGGAGCGGATTCGCCAAATCGAGGCAAAGGCGCTGCGGAAACTCCGTCACCCGAGCAGGAGCAAAAAACTCAAGGATTATTTGGATTAGAACGCGATATTTTCCACTGATAAGAACCTTTCCGATAGTTCCGGGGAATTTTCGGCAGGCTCTAAGAAAGAAAGGTAGGAATTTTATTATGATTCTTACCCCGAGGTTGGCGGCGGTGGCGGCGTTTGTCCCCCCGTGCGGTACCCTTGCGGATATAGGCACAGACCACGCCTACATACCGATTCACCTATTGCGAAAGGGCGTGGTTCGCCGCGCCGTCGCGTCAGACGTCGCCGCCGGGCCCGCAAGGGCCGCGCTTGCCAACGTCAAGGCATACGGCTTAGAGTCGCGTGTGGAAATCGTCATAGGCGACGGCTTAGAGAAAATCGGCGCGGTTGACGTGATTGTCATGGCGGGAATGGGCGGAA
>JAIRSR010000276.1 GCA_031255355.1 Clostridiales bacterium | reverse complement strand
GAAAGTCTCTTGACATGAGGGCGGCGTATGTTAGACTGTGTCGCCAAGGCAACCAAAACCGCTTTGCGGTTATGGTTGCCTATGTTGACATGAAAACATACGATACTTGAGTCTCGTGTCAAGAGATTCGTGGAATAAATAGCCTCTCTCGTTTATTGCACAAAAATCTCACCAATTATCCCTCATTATATTGCGCTAAGTAGCAGCCCCTACTAAAAATACAAATCCCTTTTCCCCGCGAGGATTTTTTCCGTTTGCGCTTCCAACGCGGTTCTCATGGATTCGTCCTCAATCGCGGCGATGTTCCGCTTGACGCAGTCCAAGCCCGCCGATTTCAAAGCGTCGTCGCCGTAATCTGTTACGTATTCCGCAAGCGTCATGATCGCGTTCGGGGCGCAGACGTTTTTGATTTCGCCCGACCGCGCCAACGCGAAAAACCGATCGCCTGTTCTGCCCTTGCGGTAACACGCCGTGCAATAACTCGGGATAAAGCCGGAGTTCATCAAGTCCGCAACGACGGTATGTACCGCGCGCCGGTCCGCGATTTCAAATTGGTTGGCATCCTCACCTGCCGCTTCGACGCGGTACGCGCCAACGCCCGTCGCGGAACCCGCGCTGATTTGCGACACGCCGTAGTGAATCGCTTCGTTGCGCAATGCCGCCGATTCCCGCGTGGATAGTATGATCCCTGTGTACGGCACGGCGATGCGCAGTAGGGCGATGATTCGCTTGAAGTCGCTGTCGCCGACGAGGTGCGGGAACGCGCGTAAGTCGTTCCCCCGCGCTTGGCGCAGGCGCGGCACGGATATGGTATGGAAGCCCGCGCCGTAGGTGCGTTCTAAATGCGCGTTGTGCAACAGCAACGCCATGACTTCGTATTTGTAATCATACAGCCCGAACAGCACACCCGCGCCAACATCGTCCACGCCGCCTTGCATTGCCCTGTCGAACGCCGTCAGATGATAGCCGTAATCGCTCTTGGGGCCGCCCCGGTGCAGGCGTTCATAGGTTGCTTTGTGGTACGTTTCTTGAAACAAAATATAGGTGCCGATGCCCTTTTCCTTTAGTTTCGCGTAATTTTCAACGGTGGTCGCGGCGATATTGACGTTGACGCGACGGATTTCGCCGCCGCCGTTTTTGGTGTCGTACACCGCGCCGATCGCGCCGAGAATATACTCCATAGGGCAATTTTCGTAGTCCTCGCCAAATTCCAACGCCAGCCGCTTATGCCCAAGGCTTTCCAACAGTTCGACCTCTTGCCGGATTTCGTCAAAGGTCAGTTTGCGGCGGCGGAAGCCGTTGCTTTTTTTGTACCCGCAATAGGCGCAGTTGTTCACGCAGTAATCCGATACGTACAGCGGCGCGAACAGTACCACGCGGTTGCCGTAGACGGCGTTTTTGATCTTCCCCGCCAAGGCAAACAGCCGCGCTTCGTCCTCCGCGTCCGTCATGTGCAGCAACGCCGCCGCGTCGGTGAGGGTGAGCGGTGCGCCGCCCTCTGCCCGCGACAACGCCGCCCGCCGCGCTTCCGCGCTTGCTTCCGCGCCGTTTTTCAGCAGTGTTTTGATGTAGACGTCGTCAATGATCATTGATACCCTCCTTTTCCGTGATGGGCGCAATCGCCCGGTCTAATATGCCGTGCAGGTAGGCGATGAGGATTCCGTAGTTGACGATTGGAACGCCCGCTTGCCGCGCCGCGTCTACTCTGAGCAGCAGTTCCCGGCGGCGAAGCATGCACCCGCCGCAGTGTACGACGAGGGCGAAGCGGGTGAGGTCGCCGCTGTAGCCGCCGCCCGCGCTATGCTCGAATATCAGTTGTTTGCCTGTTTTTTCCCGCAGCCAAGCGGGGATTTTTACGCGCCCGATGTCCTCCGCTTGCGCGTGGTGCGTACACGCTTCCGCGATGAGGATTCTGTCGCCGTCCCGCAGGCGCGTTACCGCTTCCGCGCCCTGTAACAGTGTGTCAAAGCCGCCCTTTAGCCGCGCGAACAGTATGGAAAAGGACGTGAGCGGCACGTCGGCGGGGAGGTCGGCGGCGACCCGCGCAAACGCTTGCGAATCCGTAACCGCCAGGTTTGGCGGCTGCTTTAGGCGGCTGAGCGCGTGTTTGATATGCGTTTCTTTCGCGACGATACATACCGCGTCCCGCTCCAGCGCGTCCCGCACCGTTTGCTGTTGCGGCAAAATCAGTCTGCCCTTGGGCGCGGACGCGTCAATCGGCGTGACGAGCAGCACCACATCATTTTCGGCGACCAAGCCGCGCAGGAGTTGGAAGTTGCCGTCGTCCGGCGTTGCGCACTCCGCAATTGCGTTTTTTAGCGTTTCTATGCCCTCGCCGGTTCGCGCGGATACGCGGCACGCCCGCACGCCGTACCGCCGCGCAAAGGCTTCCGCGTTCGCGGGGTTGACGTCCGATTTGTTTAACGCCGCTATGACGGGGATTTTTTTCCGCTTGATTGTTTCCAGGATTTCCGCTTCCGTTTCGTCCAACACGTCCCCGCCGTCCGTGACGAACACCGCCATGTCGGTTTTGCTTAGCACGTCCAGCGTTTTTTGCGTCCGCAAGCCGCCCAGCGGAGTATCGTCGTCCAGACCCGCCGTGTCAACCAGGACGCATGGACCTATGGGGAGAAGTTCCATTGTTTTTCGGACAGGGTCGGTGGTCGTTCCGCGCACGTCGGAAACAATCGCGAGTTCCTGGCCCGTCACGGCGTTGATTACGCTCGACTTCCCCGCGTTCCTTTTGCCGAAAAAGGCGATTTGTACCCTGCCCGCGCTTGGCGTGTTGTTCATGCTCACGATATGACCTCTTTTTTGGAAACGGACGTTTTTACGGTGACGGCTTCGATATTGCCTAATTTGCCCGTTAGGGCGTTGATGTCGTCAAGTTCGCCCGTGACGGTAATCGCGATGACGGACGCGCCCGCTTCGGGTATGGGAATGCCCATGCGCCCTTTGATGATGCCTTTGAACTCCGATACCACCGTGTTGAATTTTTGCTGACATGCTTCAGGATTTTCCAGAATCGCGCTGATGACCGCTACCCGCTTCATGTTGGATTGCCCCCTTTCGATTTTGATACCGCGCCGAAACGTCAAAATGCCCTCCTTTGTCATGTGAAAGGAGGGCATTTTCATAAACCCCCGGCACGGCGGTGAACACAGGGGTTCTTGCCGCGTCGGTTTTGGGCGGGTTTACGCTATCATCCGTTTCCTTTCAAATCAGCGTATGTTGCATACGCTTTTTCGGCAGGTATTTGATTTTTTTCGGCGACAAAGGAACGCGGAAAGTACCGTGAACCTTTGAGGTATGTTTTTAGGATAGGTCTATTATACACCCGTTGCGGACGTTTGTAAAGAGAAATTTTTCAAATACGCCGCAGAGCGTCCCATGTTTGGTCGGCGTAAAATCTATGACCGCTGCCGCCTGTGACCAACGCGCAATTTTCGCCGCAACCCGCGGCGCGGTACATGGTTTGTATCATGTCAAACGCGTTTGTTACGCCGTCTACGGGGAACGCGCCGTCCTCGCGCCCTGCGGCTACCACGAGTTTGCGCGGCGCGATTAAGCCGCCTAAGTCCCCCATGTCGAAGTACTTTCTGATGTTCGGAATGAAATTGCAGGCGCAATGGTGTATCTGTACCGCCGCCAAAGACGCTTCGTAGGTGCAAACGGCGCACGACGCAATCACGCGCTTGATCCGTTCGTCTAAGCAGGCGGCGTAAAATGCCGCCGTACCGCCGCCCGAATGTCCCAAGCACAGGATTTGGTTCTTGTCGGCTTGCGGGAAGTGCTTTTCAAGTACATCTATGGCGCGTTGCACGTCCCACACCCGCTCACCCGCCGTGGTTCGTCCGATTAACAGCGCGGTCATGGAGGAGCCGTAACATTCCGGCCCGTTTTCGCCGCCGCCGCACTCGCCGAAATTGCGCTGTTCCATGACCAACGCGCAATAGCCCTCGCGCACTGCCCGAAGCGCGAAATCACGATCCCCGCCGCGAATCGCGGCTTCGTCGCCCGGGTACTTCGGGCGGCCGAGGGAAATGTGCATCCCCTTGGTATGCCCCTGTAGGCAAATCGCGACGGGCGGCGGTTGCTTCGCGGTTGCGGGAATCAGCAGGTGACAGGGTACAAAGTATCCGTTTTCGCTTTGAAAGGTGAAGCGGATTTCCCGCGCGTCCTCCAGTTCAGTTTCGTACTCGATTTCCAAGCGCGGGTCGCACCGCTCGAACGGCAGCCCTAACAGTTCGCGCAGTTTTTCCCTTGCCGTATTTTGCCACGTCGCAAAGGGGAGCGTTCCGTCATAGCGCATTGCGGGAACGGTTTGTTTTAGGAGTTTCGCGTTATGCGGGTGCGGCAATTTGTTTTTCAACGCGCGTCCTCCCCTACGGTGAAATCCTCCGATTTGAAATTCGCGTAATATCTGCCCGTCCGCGCCGTGAACTTCAACACGCAGTAGTCCGGGTCGGCGACTCCCTTGGGGTAATACGCCGTATCGCCGTCCCGCCAAATTGCCGCCTTGTCCGCCGCGTCCTCCGAAACTTCCATTTCGCCCTTGAGCATCACGCCGCGAAAAAACCGTTTGTCGCAAAAATAGACACACGCTTTCGGGTTCGCCCGGTATTGCGCGACGCGCAAAGAGGACGTGTTGGTCGTGAAACAGAACGTCCGAAGCCCCTCGCGCTTCCTCGGCGGCAGCATTGCTTTTGTGTTCGGGAAGCCGTCCGCGTCCACCGAACTGATGAACGCGACGCTTTGCTTGTCAATCAGATTGCCTATCGTTTGTTCCGCGTTGCGCAACATGGAATCACTCCCGTTTTTTGGCATTTATTTTGTGGTCTGTTCGGGGAACATTTTGGATAACGCGTTCGGC
>JAIRSR010000065.1 GCA_031255355.1 Clostridiales bacterium | reverse complement strand
TTTGAGTTGTAGGCAAGTTTAATCTGCGTTTGGTGGTACAAGCCGCCTTTCAATTGCATCCGCTTTTCCTCAAGCAAGTGTTCCAATAGATTCCGCATAAGTTTTGCACCTCATGTTTTCACGTATGATCTACCTTTGGCATATCATAATTGTACCACATAACCCGCGATAAAGCAAGCCGTTTCGGGCGGCGGACGTTGTTTCCCCTGCAATCTCATTCGGAATCGCCGTCCACCGGCTTTTCCAGCCGTTTCGCGCGTTCTTTTTGCGCCTCGGCGGGGAGCCATTCATACGCCGACGGAACAAATTCCGCGTACAGCGTCGCGTCGTCCACAGGTTGCGCGGGCTTGCGCGGTTCCTTGCCGCGCGGCGTTTTTTTCTTTGACATAGCGGGGTTCTCTCCTTTTCGCGGCGGGCGGGCAGCCGCGCCGTTGTTGTATTTTTCTGTTCTGAACCGAACCGTTCCCGCGCGTGTTCCGCCGGGATAACTATAGTATGTCTTGGGATTTTGAAAATATGTGATAGTTTTTGTTGACTATTCCGTTTGAATGGAGTATAATTATTTTAATATTGTTTATAGGAGCGTGTAACAAATGGTAAAAAGACTGATGGCGGCGGTTGCCGCCGTGGCAATACTCGTCCTAACGTTCGGAAGCGCGGCGGTGTTCGGCGAGGGGGAAACGCCCGCCGTGCCGAGCCTGACGTTCACATTGAACGCGGACGGAACGACTTCGGTAAAGTTCATTCAAGAAATCGAGGGGGAAAACGCCGACGAAACCATCACCCGCATAGAGGAAAACTTCACGCAGGACGGCTACACGGTGACGCGGCAGGAAAATCCGACGGCTGTCGCTATTTCCAAGACGTATCCCGCCGACAAGGGTTATTTTCTTGATTTAACACTGCCGTATGGTCTGGGCGAATCCTCGTTTGTGCAGTTCACCGATTTTTTCAGCAATCGGTACGGCATCAAAAGCACCGCCTTTAACACCGAGCAAAACCAAGAGGGCAGAACCTATCTGACGCTAACGATAGAAACGCCTGTCAAACCCGCGTTCAGCAACGCCGCGACCCGCGACGCGACAGGGAAAATCAACACGTGGGAAATTATTTCCGCAAGCACAAATGAAATCAATCTTACGTTCAAAAAGTACAATATCATACCGTTGCTCAGCACGATTTTCATTGCCGTTTTGGTGTTGGCACTGATTTGCGTCGGGCTTACCGCGAAAAAGCGCAACGCCGCTTCGCGTGAGGACGGCACGGCGGTGGATTCCGGCGCAATCGGCGTGACCGGCGCGGAGGACGCGGACGGTCTGGAAAATCCCATAGAAAACATGGAGTTTGACGTGGTGCGCGACGCGGAGGAACCGAACGCGGAACAAGAAGCGGACGGCGACGCAAGCGAAACGGAACCGGAAATCGACGGCGAAATCGACGCTGAACTCGAGCCGGAAGTTGAGAACGAAACGGAACTTGACGGCGAAAACACGGAGGAAACCGACGACGGCGATTTGGCATAAACCCTTTTGCGGAAAATTGTAACATATTTGTAATTGTATTTCTTTTTGAAGTATGGTAAAATAGACTTGCGCGGTAGTCTGTTTCGGCGTTGTGCGCTCCAAACGGTTTTGCGGCTGTTTGAGAGGTTTTCGCGGTGATTCAATTCGGCTCGGCGGTGAGGTGTTGCCGGCGAATTGGCGCGGAAAAGCACGCTCGGGCTAACGGGCAAGTCATTAGTATACGACTGTTATTCAACCACGTTTTAACCATAAAGAGGTGAATTTTTATGAAAACTATTAAAATCCTGCTATCTGTCGCGGTTTTCAGTATTCTAATCGGGGTGACCGCTTTCGCGGCGTTGCCCGAAACGATGTGGCCGGGCGACCCGGGGAACACTACGGGGCTGATCGTCATTACAAAGCCGCCGAAAGACAGGTCCGCGACCTTTGACCGTTCCTACGTGATTTCGGGGTACGGCAAAGAGGGGACTATTGTCGCCATTTACAAACTTGAGGGGGGACGTTACGTCAAAACCGCTCATACTTGGCAAATCGGCGCGAGTACATACTTCGCGGTACCTATCGTTTTGGATAAGGGAAAGAACCTGTTGCGCGTCGGCGCGGAGGACAGCAGCGGAACGCAAAAGGAAAATGTGAATTTAGAAATCACCTACCTCGGCAACCATTTGTCTGACGTTGTGAGCGGAATCACGGTAGACCCTAACAACATTCCGTATTAAGAGCCTGTCTAAAATCGGGGTAGACCGTTTCGGCAATATTCCGCAAATATTTTGCGGCAACGCGGTTGAACCTCCGGGTCCCCACCCCACGGCGGAGGGCTTGCGGTGTGTCACTTTGGCGGGGGAATCCCGCTATTTCAACCCTATGGAGTTGATGCAGTTGCGTAAAGAACAAATGAAAACCGTCATATTGGTACTGCTCATCTTAAACTGCCTGCAATTAACAGGTCAAATATGGTTCAATAAAAAATTATGGCCTTCGGGCTATAATTTTTTTAATTCCGTCGCGGGGAATCCTGTGGTCAGCGCGATTATCAAAAGTCTGCCGTTCGCGCGGGGCGGCGTTTTGATGAGTGATATCTACGCCAACGCCGTTGCGCCGCAAAAAATCGTAATCAACGGCGGCAACGCGCGGGAAGTGTATTATCCGGGGCAAAAGCAGTACGGCGACGCTTCCGAGGTCGTGGGCAACGTGATGACAAAACTGCTGGAAACCGCGTCCCCGCGAAGCGCGGAAATCCCCGCCGACGATTGGCACGCCTATTTGAAAGGGAAGTCCATCTATGTCGATTACGGATTCAGCATGGATTGGGACAGTTTCGCGAACAGTTTCGGCTACGGCGCGGGGGCGGCGTTTTCGGGCGCGGGGCAGGTGTCGGATATTCTGATTACGGGCGACAGCGTGACCAAAGAGGGCATTGTGTGCCTGTATGACGCGGCGGCAAACACCGTCACAAAATATTGGGTCGATTACACCGGCGAGGCACTGTTGAAATACATCGAGGCGGCTACTTTCGGCAAGCGTCAAAACAGGGTGTTCGCCTTTGAACTGAACTTAGACGGCGCGTCGGACAGCCCGGGAATCAAGCGGAGCGTCCTGCTCAATTCGCTGGTCCTTCTCTTGGTGAAAGACGATGAAAGCGCGAACGAAATCGCGGTATCCAATCCGTTGAGGAACGAAACCGCCGTGTTTGACAGGATTGTCGCCGCGCTGGATTACACCCCAAGTTCACTGCGGAAATCCGTCACCAAAGAGGGGATTGCGAGTTACGTCGAAAACAGCGCCACCATACGAATCAGTCCGGGCGGCGTGATAGAGTACCGCGCGGTAGAGGCGGGAAAGGGTATATTGCTTAGCGGGAGCGGTGAGCCGTCGCAGTTGGTCAGCAGTGTGATTCAAGTCGCGAACGCGGTTTGGCGGGCGGCGGGGGAGGATCGCGCGCCGGAGATTCGCTTAGCGTCCGACCTTGTCGCGGCGCGGGACGGCGTGTACCACATTCGTCTGAACTACAACTTCGCGGGTACGCCCGTTGTGACGCGGATCGACGGCGACGAGCCAATCAACAACGCCGTATATGCCTATGTGCAAAACGGCTATTTGACGAGTTTCAAAATGGTGCTCCGCACGTTCGAGGCACTGGAGACCACCGCGCCGCTTATGACGGCAATCAGCGCGATAGACAGCCTTGCCGCGCGGTACGGCGGCGGGCAGGATAAGATGATTGTCGATGATCTTTTCGAGTGCTACAGTTCGGAGGGCGACAGCCGCGGCGTAATGTGGGGCGTGAAAATAGCGGGGTCGAATGACGTTGTTACCGTAACGGAATGAGGTGATTTCGTGGAATGGAGCAGAGTGAAGTCTATCATGATCGGCGTGTTTTCCATCATTAACGTACTGCTGTTTATCGGGTACATCGGCACGATAAAAACAGGGGTCAGCGTCAGTGAGGAAACGGTTGGCAACACCGTTGCCATACTCGGCGCGAACAACGTCGCCGCGCGCGCGGACGTGATTCCCCGAAAGACGCGGGAAATCCGCGCGTTCAGCGTGAAAAACAGATTTGCTTCCCCTCAGGCGGCGGCGGATAGTTTTTGGGCGCGGGCGCAAAGCGGAGGCTTGGAGTATTTTAATCCGCAGTCCGTCACGATAGGCGAAAATTCGTTTGAATACCGGGCGCGGGACGGCGCGGCGTTCGGCGGCGCGGCTTCCGGTAAGTTGGACAAGAAAAGCGCGGAGGCGGGGGCGAAAAAAATCGCCGCTCTGCTCGGCATGACGGCGGGAATGACGATAGAAACCGAAGTGCGGGAGCGCGGCGGGGAATATACCGTGCTGTTTCGGCAGGTGTATGAGGGCAACGCGGTGCTGGATACCTGCTTGACGTTTACGCTTGACGCGCGGGGCGTTACGCGGATTTACGGCGAAAATTGGCTGTGCGGCGAGATTGACGGCGGCGGTTTTTCCCCGGTGCGTTCCGCGGCGGAAATCTTGGTCGGCTTCGCGGTGAGCGGGAACCGGGCACACGCCGTGGAAATTACCGATATTCAGCAAGGCTATTTTGCCGGCAGCGGGAACGACGCGGGCAGCGCAGAGGTCGTCCCCGTCTGGAAAATATCGACGGACGACGGCAACGCCTATTACTATGACGCGAGGAACGGCGACGCGCTCCGCTAAAACGATTTCGGCGGCATGGGAAGTTTTCACGTGAATCTAATAAATTAGCGAAATTGTAACAAAAGTGGTATACTCATATAGGG
>JAIRSR010000025.1 GCA_031255355.1 Clostridiales bacterium | reverse complement strand
ATTAAAAAAAACGGCATTAACTGTGGATAAATCCATCCAAAAAGTCGAAATTGATGAGTTATATTGGTTCGTCAAGCGAAAACCGCGCACCGCAACTCGTGAAAATGCCTACATAATTGCTATGGTCGGGCGCGAAGTCCGCCAAATTACAGGGTTTGACGTAGCGTTTGACAAATCGCCGGAGCGCATACAGTTGCTGGTGGATTCCGCTCATGCTGCCCAAGAATACGCGACTGACGGCTTTTTAGGCTATGTGGATGTCGCGTATCCCGGGCGGCATATCCGCAATGCCAAAGACAAAAGTGACACACACAATATCGAGAGCGTGAACGCGGATTTGCGGCATTACATACCGATTTTGGCACGGCGAAGCCGCTGTTTTCCGCGTTCGCTTGAGACGTTACATGCCGTTGTCGCGGTATTTGTGGATGCTTATAACAAATTTGGCGCGGCAAAGATGAAGTTCAGACGGAATCGCGACCCTAATTCCTGCGAATTGCCGTTTTCGGTCATGGATTCTCTTTGGGTTTTTGTTTGCCCACATCCAAAATTAAAAAAGGCTTGCAATTTTGAGAAATATAGGTTATAATAATGATATTGCATGGTCAACAGAATGTTTATTGACAAAGAGTGGGCGTTCCCACTCTTTCGTGTGTTATACGGAGGTGTTTGCGTGGCGTATTCAAAAATTGAGGGTTTGACGCTGAAAATCGCGGAGGACGCGGCGGCGGTACACGGCTACGGAATCTACGATGTGGTGTACGTCAAAGAGGGGCCGCATTGGTTTTTGCGGATTTACATCGACAGAGCGGAGGGCGTAAGCCTGGACGATTGCGAGGCAATCAGCAAGGTGATCGGCGACAGGCTGGACGCGGACGATTTTATTAAGGAAAATTATTTTTTGGAAGTTTCCTCCCCCGGGTTGGAACGCGCCTTGCGGCAAGATTGGCATTTTGACGGCGCGGTCGGGGAACGGGTGCGGGCGCGTCTGAAAAACGGCGGGGAGTATGCCGGGGTTCTTTCCGCGCATAGCGGCGGCAGCGTCACGATCGACGGCAACGTATTGCAAAAAAGCGGCATTGCGAAAGCAAATATTATATTTGATTTTGCATAGACCTATCCGCTAACCCGGCGTGAGAGGTCTAACATAAATTTACAATATACTAAATTTACAGGGAAAGGATAGGATAGAAAAAATGAGCGAGGATTTTTTGATGCTTCTGGACGAATTTGAAAAGGAAAAGGGGATTAGCCGCAACGTACTAATCGAGGCGTTGGAGACCGCGTTGGTATCGGCGTACAAAAAGAATTACGGCGCGAGGCACAATGTGCGTGTGGAAATCAACCGTCTCAACGGCGGCATGAACGTCTACATTCAAAAGACGGTGGTTGCCGAGGTGGAGGACCCTCTGACGCAGATTTCCTTAGCGGAGGCAAAGGCGATCAACCCGATTTACGAGGAGGAGGACATTGTAGAGGAGGAAACCGTTCCGCAGACCTTCGGCAGAATCGCCGCCCAAACAGCGCGGCAGGTGGTGACACAGCGGATTCGCGAAGCGGAACGCGGCATTATATACAACGAATTTATCAGCAAGGAAAATGACATCATCACAGGCATCGTACAGCGCGTGGAAAAGCGGAATGTCATGGTGGACATCGGCAAAACAGAGGCGATTCTGACCCCGCAGGAGCAAGCGCCTACGGAAATGTACAAAAACGGACAGCGCGTAAAAGTGTACGTGGTAGAGGTGCAGAACACGACCAAGGGGCCGCAGATTACCATTTCACGCACCCACCCGGGTTTGGTGCGCAGGCTGTTTGAGTTAGAGGTTCCCGAAATACAAAACGGCACGGTTGAAATCAAGAGTATCGCCCGGGAAGCGGGTTCGCGGACGAAAATAGCGGTGTTGTCGTCCGACCCGAACGTAGACCCGATCGGCGCGTGTGTCGGTCCAAAGGGCGCAAGGGTGCAAAAGATTGTGGACGAACTGAAAGGCGAAAAAATAGATATTATCAAATACAGCGAAAATGTTCCGGAATATGTTTCCGCGGCACTCGCGCCCGCAAAGGCTCTCAGCGCCCGCGCCGACGAGGAATCGAAAATATGCAGTGTGACGGTGGCGGGGCATCAACTTTCCCTCGCGATAGGCAAAGAGGGGCAAAACGCGCGGCTTGCCGCGAAGTTGACCGGCTGGAAAATTGATATTATAAAAAGCGAAGGCGATGAAGCGGAAAAAGATGAAGCATAGAATTTATGATGCAACGGGGAAATTCATCAGCGTCCGAATGTGCGTGGCGTGCAGGAACTGTAAGGAGAAATCCGCTCTGCTCCGCGTCGTAAAGCCAAAGGACGGCGCGGTGCGGATCGACGGTACAGGCTCTATGGCGGGGCGGGGCGCGTATGTCTGCAAAAACGCGGACTGCATCGCGCGGGCGCAAAAAATACGCGGTTTGGAACGCGGCGTTCGCGCGGGCGTACCCAAAGAACTTTATGAGGAGTTATTGAAATTTGAGGAATGATCATTTTCACAGTTTAATAGGGCTTGCGCGGCGGGCGGGGAAAACGGTACTCGGCAGCGGCG
>JAIRSR010000230.1 GCA_031255355.1 Clostridiales bacterium | reverse complement strand
CGCGCAATCGGTTCACATACGCGCCGACGCTTGTTCCCATGCGCTTCCGAAACAGTCTGTTGACAAACGAAACACTGCACTGACAGGCGTTCGCAATATCGCGCACCTTTGCGCCGCTTCGGAAATTCTGCTCGATGTACGACAGCATATGGCCAAAAATATAATCGCCGTCCGCGCGTTCGGGTTCCCCCGCGCCGTACAGCGCGTCGGACTTGACGCGCAGCAGTTCCAACAGGCGGCAAATCACCGTTACGCGGCTTTGGATGAAGTCCGGCGGCGGCGGGGTTTTGACGAGGAATTTATCGTAAGTTTCGATGAGGTAGGCGCGGTCTAAATGATACTGACCGCATAGCCGCGCGATTTTCCGCATCGCGCGTTCCCGATCCGCGCCGTAGCCGCTTACGCTGACAAAGCCGGAGAGGTCTTTTCCGTGCGTGATCGGGACGACATACGCCTCACACCCCGCGTAGCACATGCCGAAAAACGCGCCGTTACCGCAATTTTCGACGACTTTTTTTTGCCGCTCTATGCACGTATCCCACAGCGTTTTGTTCGATTTAATACACAGGCAGTACGGGTTGCTGTGAATGTTGTACGGCACAAAACGGTGCATATACCGCGACAAAAAGCCGGAACTATCGTGGATTGTCAGGTATAGGCCGTATTCTTTTTTCAAGGAATCAATGTACGCGAGAATGGTATCAATTAAATCAGAAATCATAACCCTTTCCCCTTTGTGCGTGATTTTATAGATTTCAGCGTGAAAAATCAAGGCGGCGCGGTATAGGTCTATTGTATAATAATCCTGTGAAATAGTCAAGCCGTGAACTGTTTTCAACCACAAATTCACGGGGAAAGAGGGATTGTTATGGATTGGTACGAGGAAAAGGCGCGGAAACTCAAAATCACAAACAGCGTAGATGTATTAGTGACCGGCGCGGGGCCGTCCGGGGTTGCGGCGGCGTTGGCGGCGGCGCGGCTGGGCGCGAACACCATGCTGATTGAGCGGCAAGGCGTTTTGGGCGGTATTTCCACTTCGGGGTTGATGAGCCATTGGACGGGCAGCGTGAACAGCGGGTTGTATGATGAAATCCTGCAACGGAGCGCGGCGCGGAACGAGGGTGAATACAAAGATAAAGTCACCGTCATTATCGACCCGGAAAAACTGCAAACGCTGTATGCCGATATGCTGTGTGAGGCGGGTGTGAAACTCGGTCTTTACACTTTGGCAAGCGACGCGGTTACCGAAAATAACAAGGTGCAAGGGGCGATTGTCGAGAGTAAATCGGGCAGAGAGGCGATTTTGGCAAAGGTGGTGGTGGACGCTTCGGGCGACGGCGACCTTGCGGCGCGGGCGGGCGCGGCGTACGTCAAGGGCAGGGAAAGTGACGGGAAAATGCAGCCTGTTACCGTCATGTTCAAGGTCGCGGGGGTGGATACGGAACGGGCGGTTTTTTTGAACGCGTTCGAGAGCCTTTGTCACACCGAAAAGGGCGAACTGCAAGCCCTCGCGAAACAGCATATCAGTCACCCGGCGGGGCATGTGCTGCTTTACCGCGCGACGCTGCCCGGGGTCGTCACCTGCAACATGACCAACTGTGTCGGTATCGACGGCACCAACGCGGAGGACCTCACCCGGGCGGAGTTGGTGTGCAGGAAGCAAATCGGTGAGATTATCGCGTTTTTGCGGGAATACGCGCCCGGTTATGAACACTGCTTCCTGATGAACTCCGCCGCGCTGATCGGGGTGCGCGAAACGCGCCGTTTTAAGGGCTTGTATACCCTGACCGAACAGGATATTTTGGAAGCGCGGGTCTTTGACGATTGGGTAGTGCGGGACGCGTCGTTCAATTTTGACGTACACAACATCACGGGCGCGGGCTTGGACGAAACCGGAGTGCAAAAGGAGTTTCGGCAGACTGCGGGGTATACCATTCCTTACCGCTGTCTGGTGCCGGAAAAAACAGACGGCCTGCTGCTTTGCGGCAGGAATATCTCCGGGACGCATATGGCGCACTCCAATTACAGAGCCATGCCGATTTGCGCCGCGATCGGCGAAGCGTCAGGAACCGCTGCGGCGATTGCTTGCCGCATGGGTGTTGAACCGCGAGAGGTAAAGGCGGAGGAAATACAAAAATGCTTGACGGCGGTACGGTAACGGTATGCCGCGCTGACAAAAATTGAAAACTGTTGTTTCGCGCGGATACCGCGCGATTTTTTTTGCCGTTTTTTCGTCGGCGAACCACACGCGCGGCGGCGATCCCGCATATACTATAGAGGTACGCGGCGGAACAGTCTGCGGTTACGGAGGGAGGTGCGGCATGGGGAAATATAAAATATGCGTGTACGCGATATGCAAAAACGAGGAAAAATTCGTTGACCGTTGGATGGACGCGGTGAGCGCGGCGGATTTGGTGATTGTTACGGATACCGGGTCGGAGGACGGCACCGCCGAACGGCTTCGCGCGCGGGGCGCGGAGGTACATAGCGCGGTGATTGCTCCGTGGCGGTTTGACGACGCGCGGAACACCGCGATGGCTTACATTCCCGAGGAGATGGATATTTGCGTATCCAACGACTTGGACGAGGTTTTTGACGCGGGTTGGCGGGAACGGCTTGAAGCCGCGTGGACGGACGACTGCACCCGCGCGAGTTACCTGTTCACTTGGAGTTATCACCGCGACGGCA
>JAIRSR010000197.1 GCA_031255355.1 Clostridiales bacterium | reverse complement strand
CCCCTACGCGTATCATATTGTTTCCTACGGCGAAAACGGCGGCGTTTCACGCCCCGAGGGGTATCTGGTAGAGGTGACCGAACCGGGCGCGGGCGCGGCGGGAACCGCTGACCCGATAGCGGAGTACTCTAAGTTTTACGACGATTTAACGGGGTACGGTTGGGCGGTTTATTATATTGACTTTTTGACCGGGCGCGGATTATTCCGCGGGGAGTTCGCGTACAACGGCTATCTGTTCCGTCCGGACGAGGCTATGACAAACGCCGCGTTTGCCGATTTAGCGGGCGGGCTGTGGAGCGAAAACAGGGCGGCGTCTGACGCGGCGTTAGTCGCGGCGGGAATCACAGGGGCAAACGGAACACTCCTCGCGCCGGACCGGCCGATTGCGCGGAAAACGGTATGCCTGTTTATCGCGGCGGCACTGAATTTGCCGCCGGAAAAGATTACGGAACTCGGTGAATACGAGGATGTATCGGCGTTGGACGACCAAACGGCAAGCGCGGTGGCTGCGGCGGTAAAAGCGGGATATATCAAGGGAAACGGCGGGAAACTGCTGTCGGAGGACTGTGTGACGCGAAGCGAAGCGGCTGTAATCGCGGGCAGGCTTTTGACGCGCGGCGCGATTGAAAAAACCGCGCGGGACAAGGAGGCTCTACAATGATAAAAAACAAAATAACCGCGCTGCTGCTATGCGCGGCGGTGCTGTGTTCCGCTTCGGCGGGCGTGTGTACGGCGGCGGAGCAAACGGAAGTATTCGCCTTGCGTATGGATACCGATCAGATGCAAATCACAATCAGCGGGCGTTTGCCAAATGACGAATCCGCGCAGCGGGTGGCGGTTCAAGTCAAAAACGAAGCGGAGGAATTGGTGTATTACAGCCAATTTGACGCGCCGCACCACGGGGAATACTCGTTTTCGTTCAACTTTGACGAGGAAGCGGGCGATTACACGCTGTTTCTGAAATCAGACCTCACCCCCGCCGCCGTGCCGTTTCAGCATACCTTCCGCGTCGTTTCGCGGAGCGGCATAGAAGCCGCGTTAGCGGAAATCAACGCGGCGGCAAGCGGCGCGGCGTTCGCGGAAAAGGTGATCGCGTATCAAGCGGCGTTGGGGCTGTCGTCCGAACTGTTGGACAGGGTGTTCACATCGGAGTACGCGCAAATTGCCGCCGAGGACGCGTTTTCCGAAAAGTCCGCACTGCCGAACGGTCAATTCACCGTCGCGGCGTTAAAAGCGGCGTTGGACGAAAGTTGCATGGTGCAACTGTTCAACTTAGCGGAGGACGGCGGGGAAGCCGCCCGAATCACCGATACTTACGGCGCGGCGTTGGGCTTGGACACAATGGCGGTATATCCGTGGTTTGAAGCGCAAAAAAGCGCGGTATGCGAAAATTTGGCGAACGAACCAACGGTATTCCGTAAAAACAGTTACAAGCGCGTATTCGCGGAAAATATCTTTAAGGCGGCTCTGCGGGCGGCGACGGGCGGGCAGGTGTTGGAACTCATGAGCGACTTCGCGGGGTATATGACGCTCACCCCAATCCCCCCCGCGCTCTCCTACGCCGAACAAACGGCGGTGAAAAACGCGCTTGCGGGGCAGTCCTACGGCTTTCCCCGCGCGGAGGAGGACTACAACAACGCCGCCGCGTCAGCGAACAAGAAAAACGGTGGCAACAACGGCGGGAACGGCGGCGGCGGAGGAAAATCGCCCTCCGCGTATATTTCCGGCGACAAGCCCACCCCCGCAGAACCGCTTGTAAAACCTCCGCTGTTCCGCGATTTATCCGAAGCGGAATGGGCGGCGGCAGACGTGACGAAGTTAGCGGAAGCGGGCATTATTGACGGCTATGAGGACAGGACGTTTCGCCCGAACCAACCGATTCTGCGCGAGGAATACTTAAAACTAATTATTATCGCGTTTGATATGCAGGATAGCGGCGCGGTTTCTACTTTCACCGATGTAAGCGCGGACGATTGGATGTATCCGTACATCGCGGCGGCGCAAAAGTACGCGGTGGCGCGGGGGATCAACGAAAGGGAGTTCGGCGTAGGGCAGACGATTACACGCGAGGACTTGTGCGTGATGTCCTACAGGATTGCCGCGCGTTCCGGCGTCGCGCTCAATGCGGAGCCGTCGGACGATACGTTTACGGACGACGAAATCATCAGCGATTACGCGCGGGAGATTGTCTACGCCTTAAAATCGCTCGGCATAGTGAACGGAACGGACGGCGCAAAGTTTGATCCTAAGGGCGGGGCGACCCGCGCGGAAGCGTCGGCGGTGCTGTCGCGCTTGATTGCGCGAAAGAACGGAGGTAACGCACAATGAAATGGATAGAAAAAACAGCGGGTTTGATTTTGACCGCGCTGCTGCTGTTACAGCCTGCGGCGGCGTTTGCCGCAGATACGGCTACGGACGCGAAACAAACGGACGAAACCGCCGCCGGCTTAATCACTCTGTTGAGCGATTTGGACGTGATACGCGGCTTGGGGCAGATCGACGCGGACGGTGAAGTCACGCGCGGGCAGTTCGTGTTCGCGGTCATCAGCGCCGTCGGATTTACAGAGATTTTACCGCCGTCGGGCGACGCGCCGTTTATCGACGTTCCCAAGACGCACACGGCGGAGCGGCACATCACGCTTGCGGCAAACGCGGGCTTGATTTCGGGCGACGGCGACGGATATTTTTATCCCGAACGAACCATTACTTTAGCCGAAGCGGTTAAAATCACGGTCATCGCGCTGGGCTACCGCGTCAACGCGGAGGGCGGCGGCGGGTACCCGACGGGGTACTTGCAAACCGCGCGTTCACTGCAACTTATCGGTGCGCAATCCGCAAGCGGCGGCATGACGTGGGCGGACAGCGTGAACCTGCTGTACCGTTTTATCAGCACGGACACGCAAGAGGGCGTATCGTTCGGCGAGCGCGTAAAATACGCCGCGTCAGGGCGCGGCACCGTGTTAGAGCGCAACCGTGGCATACTATGCGCGGAGGGCGTAATCAACGCGGGCGGCGGTCTGCGTCTGACGGACGGTGCGGAACCGCAGGAGGGCAGAGTGGAACTCGACGGCGTATTATACTTCGCGGGCGGGACGAACGCGGAACACTTGGTCGGGCATCGGGTGAAAGCGTACTACCTCGATGAGGATACGGACATTCGCGCGATTACCGCGCTGTACGTAAAGCCCGGGCAAAACACCGTGTTGGAACTAAGCGCCGACGACATACGCCGCTACGATTCCGACACACGCGCCTACTCCTACGCGGTCGAGGACGTTTCCGCGTACCAACGCGCCTTGATTTCGCCGTCTGCAGACGTGCTGTACAACAACCTCCCCGCAGCGAAAAGCGTCAACTACGTCCCGCGAAACGGCAAGGTTACGTTGGTGGATCACGACAAGGACGAATTGTACGACGCGGTATTTATCGAGGACTATAAAACAATGATTGTGGGCTTTGTCAGCCTGTTGGACGAAGTCATATATGACAAAATCACAGGGCTTCCCTACTCTGTCGAACCCGACGTAAACAGAAGCGTCAAAATCAAAAACGCCGACGGCGCGAACGTTGCGCTCAACGCGCTTGCGGAGTGGAACGTGCTAAGCGTCGCGGAGGGCGAAAACGGCGGCAAGCAAGCCGTATGGATCACCGTTTCCGACAAAAACGCGGCGGTGGAAATCGAGGAAGTACAATCCGGCTTTACGGCGGTCGTCACGGACGGCGGCGAATATAAATTCAGCGAGGCGTACCGTCTGGCGCACCAAGACGGCGCAACCCCGCCCGACGTAATGCCCGCGCTTGCCGCAGGGGATTCCGCGACGCTTTACTTTGACTGCACAGGGAAAATCGCGGGGGCAAATTTGCGCCAAACCTCGGACGGCGCGTTTGCGTACCTGTTGAAAACGCAAATATCCAAGGGCTTAAACGCGCAGCTTGAACTGAAAATGTTTGACGGTCTGGAACAAAAATTCGTTGTGATGAAAGCGGTAAGCAAGCGGTTGACGATAGACGGCGTTAAGGTCGGCGACCCGAACGACGCGCTGGCGCGGTTGGCGGCGGCACACGCCGATTTCATGACGCAACTGCATTCCGCCGCAGGCGGCGCGGCAATCACCGACGGCTACTCTCAACCAATATACTACACCTTTGACGACGAGGGAATCCTCTCTATCGACACCATGAGCGCCGGTGACGGCGGGACGGACGACGGACTGCGCCTGATCGCGCCGCCGCAAAAGATGTATTATAAGTCCAACACAAAATCTTTCAGTAACAAACTGCTTATGGACGGCAACACCTTTATTCTGTCCCTCCCCGGGCGGGACGGCTTCCCGAGTGACGACATCGCCGAAGCAAAGGAAAATCAATTTTCCAAATCGGCGGCGACGGTGTTTACCAACGCGAAAAGTTATACCATAAGCGGGTATACGCGGAAAAAGGACAGCCCCGTCGCGGAACTGCTCATCACAAGCGAGGGCGGCGGGAGTACTCTGAACAACGACACCTACATCAGCGTAATCGCGAAAGTATCAGAGGCGGTCAGCACGGACGGCGAAACCTCGGCAAAACTGCGTCTGATCAGTTTCAACCAAGACCTGCAAGCGGTGTTCAACTCGCCGGAGTTGGCGCGGCAC
>JAIRSR010000043.1 GCA_031255355.1 Clostridiales bacterium | reverse complement strand
TTTTCACGTCGGGAACCGCCGCCGCGCATAGCGCGAACGCGGTAACAACCGAAAGTAATTTTTTCAGCATCATCTATCACCCTATTCTATGAACAGCGTTTCGCTCAGCGGCAGCGCGTCGTCCGTATTGCTCAGCACGAACGCCCCCACTTGAAACCCGGGCGCAAGCCCGCCGAGTTCCACCGGAATCTGTAGGTTCAAACTTTCCGCGCCTTGCTCCTCCGGGACGGAAATCCTCTGCCTTTTCAAAAATATTTTTTCCATAGTCAACATACCCGCGCCGTCCTCGCGGTACACCCCGGCGAGGATTGTCACGTCGCGGTCTTGCGTCATAAGATTACTGTACGCGGCGACGGCGTTGGCATAAATCATTGTTTCGTTTCCCGATAGCGCGGTGATTCTGTCCTCAAAATCGTCCGTTTTTGTAAAATACACGTCCGCTAACACAAAATCCGCTGTTTCGGTGGAGAATTTCACCGATACCTCCCCCTCTAACGTGATGCCCTTTTCCGCGTCGGCGTTGGGCGAATCCGCGGCCGCGCTGGTTCTGATTCCCCGCGCGAAGGTCAGCGTGTACTCCGTCGAGGGCAACGCCCCCCGCGTCAGTTCCACCGTGTATTGTTTTTCCTCCGTGTCGTAACCGTCGGTAAACGGTACCGCCGTCCCGCCCGCGCCGCGCGTCAGGGACGCTTTGGCGTGTAAAACGCCGTAATCCATATCGTATGGGAAGCCTACCACGATTTGCTTAACGTCCTTCGGGAGCGTGTTCGCGTCGGTATACTCCGCGCCGGACAAGGATACCGCCTTTACAAAGGACGGAAGGGGGACAGCGTCGGATTCTCTGCCGAAGTATAAATCGTCCAGAAAGAACGCCGTACCGTTCACCGTCTGCCCCGACGATACCCCCGCCGCGAACCGCAGTTGGTTCATTTTCCCCGCCGACGGATTCGGGTCGCCGCCGAAGTGCATATCCTGCCGCGCCAGCGGAACGTCCGTCAAATCAGAATCCCTCACGCCGTCGCGGTAAAAGGTGTAGGTTTTGTTCACGGTATCGATCTCGAAGGTGAAGTTGTGCCACCGCTTCGCGGCATAGGTAAAGGTTTTATACGTGTTGTTGCCTGTATCCGACGCGCCGGAGGCGTAAAAAATCCGCACGTTATTCGCCGCGCCGTTACGCAGTGCGAACAGGTTGGAATACAGCGACGAACTGTTGAAAAACAGTCCCTGTATCGCCGCGTGGGAATTACCCGCGATGGAATCAATGTACAGATTAAAGGATAATTTCAACGTGCTTCCGTACATATCCGTATTGTTCGTATAACTTTGGTTGAAGTAGTAATTATCCCCGCTCGTCGCCGCGTTCAGCGCGATTTTCAGCGATTTATCCGTCCTCCCGCCCTCCGAAAAGGACGAACCCGCAAGTTTCGTTTCGGGAACCGGCGCGTCCGTGACGGAAACGGCGGTTTTCGTCTTCCAATCAGCGTACAGCGCACCCGCGCCCAGCGGGTCTGTGAAGTTCGCGCCGTCCCAACCCGCAGAGCCGTCGAACACGGTTTTGATATACGTTTTGTACGCCTTGGGCGTATCCCCCGCCTCCGCGCGAACCGCGAGGGACAGCGCCAGCAACAGCGCAAGCGGCAATGCGCCGCGTATCAGCCTTTTCATCGTTCCCACTCCTTTTAACGGTAGTTTCTGAAAATCACCATACTGCGCGGGTCGCCCCAGCGCGTTTGCAGCAACACGGTGGAGTAATCCGCTTCCGTACTCTTATAATCCAAAATATCGTCCGCTTTCCCCGCGCGGACGGTGACACGCCCACCGTCGTCCTCCACCACGACGATTTTATAGCCTGAAACGCGGTGGATATCAGTGCTTGCCATCTGATTTCCGCTTGTGATTTGCGATAAATCTGCGGATAACTCCGCCGTCAGCATACTGCCCTCGCTTTTCGCGTATACGTTTTTGAGCAGGAAGTTTGTTTGCGCGTACAGATTGCTCTCGGAGTTGAACGCCTTTTCCTTTTTCGACGGCTCCGGCGCGTTGCTTCCCTCGCGCTCCCCCGCCGTACCCATAATCATCTGCACGACGTTCACTCTGCCGTCCGGCTGTGTGCCGTAGCGGAACACGTCGCCGATTTGCATATTTTTATATACCGCGCCGTTCTGCCCCTTGACGTTGGTAAACGTGTCCTCCTCCGCAGAAATCAGCGTCACCTCGTTGCCGTCTTTGATTGCGCGTATGGAACACAGAATTTCACCGTCGCGGCTCACTTCGGAAATCTTTTTCACAACGGCAAGGGTGGCTTCCGTATCCACCGAAGTACTGATGTTTTGTCGCAGCACCAACGCGGTAGTGAAAAACGAGTCGGCACGCGTCTGATACCCCTCGATATTGGGGTATTGCCTGTCTTTGGTATAGTAGGACAAGGTTTTGATTTGGAAAAACCGCTCCTCGGCCGCCGTAACGTCCGTGGTTGGAATAACAAAGGTCGGGCAGCCGTCGTTCACCAAAATTTTGAACCCGAACGCCTTGGAATCGGTCTTGTACGTCATGGGGTTTACCGTTTCGCCCTCCGGCCCCGGGTACGTTCGGTACAAAGCGGCGTTGCTTTCCCGCGCCGTTTCACTGAGGGAGGGGGTGTCAATTTCACTGAGTTCCCCCGCTTGATTGACGCGGTATACCATGAGCGTACCTGTTAGAATCGTTTTTTTCGCGTCCGTGAAACGTTCAAAAACGTCGGTGATCGCAGTGCCCTCTTTGAGCGGCTTGCCGTCGATTTGCACCGTGTTGGCGCAATCCAACGTTTCAAACACGCCCTCCTTGGTGAAGATTTTCACCTTGACGGAGGAACCTACGCCGGGCGCAACCTTCGCGTTTATCCAATAGCCGATTTTGTCAGCGGTGTCCGTCCCCGCTTCATGCCACGCGAAATTACCCGCGCGGTCGAGGAACAGCGTCAGCCGCTGCCCCGGCGAAAACGCGCCGCCGTCCTTGCCGTCCAGATAGCGGGAATAGTCCCGCGCCGCGCGGTACTCCTGCCCGTCCGCGATGAGGCGCAAACTGCCGTCCCTTACCACTTCCCCGACGGTGACGGACGCTCTTGCGTTGCTGATGATTACCCGCTTCACCTTTTCGTTGCGGCTTTCAAAGATGCTCAAAATACTGCCCGCTTTAATGTCCGCAAACGCCAGTGCGCCGCCGTCCGTGCCGACGAGTTCCACCGTCACGCCGCCGTCCGCAGAAAGATTCAATTCGCCGCCGAAGCCGTCCTTGCCGTACACCAGAAGCGAATCCGCGTTGGTATTGCCCACCGCCATGTTGCGGTACGCCGTCACCAAAGCGAGTTCATACACGCCGTCGCCGTCGTTGTCTATCAGCGTCACGCTCCCCTGTTCGGGCAAGAGCAGTTCGTAGGAAAATTCGTCAACCGCCGCCGCGTTGTAGAGTATGTCGATGTTCGGCGAGATTCCGGCCGTGCGCACTCTGCCGCCGTCGTAATACGATACGCTGTGCGGCGACGCTTCGGCAAGGTCTTCCGCGTCAATCGTCAGTTCGTCTACGCGAAAGTCCTTTTCGATGTACAACAGCACGTTGTCCCCCGTTGCGTCGTCCGTCTTGTAGTGGAACCGCACCGCGTAGCCCAACAGCGCCGCCGCGTCAGTCTGCCCGGCGCGGTACACCTCCGCGTTGTCTATCGTGACTGTGCCGCGCCCGCCGCCGTTGCCGCCGGAAAGTGAGGTCACGCCGTTGTGCGTAACGGTTCCCTTGCCCGCGTATATTTTCAGTTTGGATTGCGCCATGTTTTCACGCGTGTACTCAATCCTCCCGCTTGCGCCGTAAGCCGTGCCGCGAAGCGCGTTCGCGTCCAGCGCGTTGCAGAGCAAGACGGCGATTTCGCCGCGCTTTACGGGAATATCGCCGTATGCGCCAAGCCCGCTCAAAATCCGCAAATCCGACGCAACGGACAAAAACCCGGCGGGATACCCGCCCGCCTGTTCCGCGAAGTAGGCGTACCCCATAGCGTCTACGACCAATTTCACCGCCTGCGCGTAGAGAATCGGGGAATCAGGCTCAAACCTGCCGCCGCCCACACCGCTTGCCATGCCGAGTTCCGACGCGCTCTCGATATACGGCGCGTACCACATATCGGAACGCACATCGGTATACCGCGAAACCGAAAAAGGGAACCCTAAGACAAAGTCGTCGGAATAGCCGCACAGCCTTAGCGTGATTGCCGTGAACTCCGCGCGGGTCATCTCTTTTTCGGGGAAGAAGTCCCCCTCGCCGGGCGAAAGTATGCCAAGCGCGGTTAGACGCGCTGCCGGACGTTCGTATTGCGTTCCCGCAATGTCGGCGGGAACGCCGTATGCCGCAGAAACGGCGGCAATGTGCAGCACTACGGCGATTGCCGTGAGGTAAGCCGCTAATTTTCTAAAGCAAAACGCGTTCATCACTTTCATCACCCCTCCGTAATACCGCTTGTCAAAGCGTTATAAATCATCCGCGCCGCTTCCGCGCGGGTCGCCCCCGCCGACGGCGCGAACCGTCCGTCCTCCATGCCGTTTACAATCCCCGCCGCGCTAAGATTGCGCACCGCCTGTATCGCGTAGGCGGAAATATCGGTGCTGTCAGTGAAGTCTGCGGCTTCCGCGATCGCGGCGGGCGGTTTTACCGCGCGGTACAGCATGACCGCCATGTCCTCGCGGGTAATCGTTTCGCCGACCCCGAAGCGTTCCGCGCTTATGCCGTTGACGATTCCCGCGCTTTTCGCCGCCGCGATGTAGGGCGCGTACCACGTATCCGCGTCAACGTCGGCAAATCCCGCGCCGTCCGCGCCGCCCAACGGCAAGCCCTTTGCCAATGCCAGCAGTTTCGCGAACTCCTCACGTGTCACAAGGTCGGAGGGATAAAATAAATTTTCGCCCTTGCCCGACACAATGCCCGCGCGGTACAAATACTCCACCGCGCCGACTGCCCAAGCCGCGCCCTCCATGTCAGAAAATACAGGCGCGTCCGCCGGTGTTTCATCAATATCGGGATTTGCCGTTGGCGGCGGTATAATCGATACCGTGCCGCCGCTTCCCCCGCCGCCGCTTGCTTTGGACGGCGGTTTTTTCTCCGCACCCGCGTCCCGCGCGGCGGCGTCATACACGGAAATTAAATCGTCCACGGTGTTGACCGGCATACCGTTCATCGCCTTGTACATTTCGGTTACGTCGGGGATTCCGTTCAGTTTAGAAAGATCCATGCCCAAGCCCGCGCCGTAATGCTCTACCACCTCGCGCACGCGGTACCAACTTTCGTTTTTGTACACCATATACACCAAAACCGCGTGTTCATACGCCGTTCGTATGCTTGCGTAATCCGTGATTCCGTCCGTGTTGTATTCCGCGAACCGCCGGTTCAGCGCGTCGGACGCGTCCGACGGCTCTAACGACGTGCGGAAGCGTTGGTATACTTCTGTTTCTTTTAGTTGCAGCAGAGGCTCATACGCGCCGAGCAACGCCGTCATTTCAGCCGCTTCCGCGTATTTCAGCCGCGCCGCGATAGACGCTTCCGTCAGCAAAGCGGATACTTCCGGCACGTCTGCTTCCCCCGCCGCGCCGCCGCGATTGGACAGGAACGCCGCAACCGCGTATTCCCGCGCCGTTTCCGTCAGTGCGCCGTATACGGAAAGATCCAGACCCACCGCGCCGCCGTACTCCTCAATTGCGTCCTTGACCGCCGCGCCGTCCGTTGCGGTCTTAATCGTGCCGAACGCCGCCGCCAATTCGTCTGCGGCGTACAGCGTGTAGGGAAGATGCACCGCCGCTTCGGCGGATTGC